>JBEKJU010000363.1:0-3531 GCA_050011095.1 Syntrophorhabdales bacterium | reverse complement strand
CAGTGCGTGTTTGAAGCTCCAAAATGTATCGGGGAATTCCGGGTAAATCAGCAGGGCGTTCATGGGCCACCTTACGAGAGGAAGAGCGGCTGCTCCGCGAGCACATTCAGGAGGTTCAGGCCGCGTCTCCCGAATGGAGACATGTGATGGAAACACTTGCGGCCCTGCTCGTTGTGGCAGACTGATCCCAAATCCATAGTCCCACCATCGCTGTCGAAGAAATGTTCAAAAGGGATCAATCTCTTGCTACCGGTTCTTTCCCTGCACTTGCCACTAACGCCCTTTCCACCCGCTATAATCGAATCCATGCGGCAGCCCAGCGGCCATCGTGTCCTTTTCACTTTGCGCTTTGTCAGTATCGGCATCGGTGCGCGCGCGGTCCGTGCAGCGGCTACGGCCGCCTAGACCCGTCTCACCTCGTCCTCAAAATCTTCAGCAAACTGGTTCCTCTTCAGGGTCGTCGTGCCCTTTTCCGTGGGGGCCTTCACCCTCACGCCTTTAAACTGGAGACATCATGGAAGAGTTCAGTCGCATTCAACGCCTGCCGCCTTACGTCTTTAACATCACCGGAGAAATGAAGGTCGGCGCCCGCCGCCGCGGCGAAGACATTATCGATTTCGGCATGGGCAACCCGGACGGGGCCACGCCCAAACACATCGTCGACAAGTTGGTCGAGTCGGTCCTGAAGCCCCCCACGCACCGCTACTCGGTCTCACGCGGCATCCCGCGCCTGCGCAGGGCAATCTGCAATTGGTACAAGACCCGCTACGATGTCGATCTCAATCTCGACACCGAAGCGATTGTGACCATTGGCTCCAAAGAGGGAATCGCGCACCTCTGCCTTGCCATTCTGGACTCGCGCGACACGGTGCTGGTGCCCAATCCCAGCTACCCGATTCATATTTATGGGCCGGTGATTGCCGGGGCGCACATTGTGAGCGTGCCGGTGCACGACCAGGAGCAGTTTCTCGCGCAGCTTGAGGACCTGATTCCGCGCATGACGCCGCGGCCCAAGGCGCTGATCGTCAACTTCCCGTCGAATCCGACGACGGAGTGTGTCGATCTGCCGTTTCTTGCGCGACTCGTCGAGCTAGCTCGCGAGTACGGATTTCATCTCATCCACGACCTGGCCTATGCGGACATTGCCTTCGACGGCTACAAGCCACCCAGCGTGTTGCAGGTTCCCGGCGCGAAGGAGGTGGCTGTCGAGTTCTTCACTTTGTCGAAGAGCTACAACATGCCGGGCTGGCGTGTGGGCTTCATGGTCGGCAACCCGGTGCTGGTGTCGGCGTTGGCGCGGCTGAAGAGCTACTTCGACTACGGGACGTTTACGCCGATCCAGGTTGCGTCAATCCAGGCTTTGGAGGGCCCGCAGGAGTGCGTGCACGAAATTTGCGACATCTATCGCAAGCGGCGGGATGTACTGGTGGAGGGGCTCAACAAGCTGGGCTGGCCGGTGGCTTTGCCGAAGGCGACCATGTTTGTGTGGGCGCAGATTCCCGAGCAATACCGCAAGCTGGGGTCACTCGAGTTTTCAAAGCTGCTGCTGACGGAGGCCAAGACTGCAGTGTCGCCGGGGATTGGGTTTGGGGATTACGGCGACGGGCATGTGCGGTTCTCTCTGATTGAAAACGAAGAGCGCACGCGGCAGGCGTTGCGAGGGATTAAAGCCATGTTCGCGAAGACACTCGTCAACGCCTAGGATCGGAAACCAGAGGGCGCAATGATCTTTTCATGATAATTCTTCCATTTTGCCGGAATAGGGTTGAATCTCTCGTACCGAACAGTGATAATGTGCCAACGGTCAAGTTCAAAGAACTGATGTTCCTTAGGGGAAGCCGTGCCGCTCCACGGAAATGGTTGGAGACCAACCAGGATTACGCGTTACGTTCGAGGGTTCGGCACCGCTACCGGGCCGGTCAAAGTGGACACAGACATCGGTGAGGGGTACTTGAAAGCGCTGGGAAATCCAGAGGGGCCTCATGCACTAGCGTGCGAACTTGTCGGCAGCATGCTTGCAGATTGGCTAGAGCTTTCAACGTTCGATTTCTCTCTTGTGGACGTGACCGCCGACGATGAGATTCCCTTTCTAAAAGGGGGACGGGCGTGTCCAGGCCCTGCGTTCATTGCCCGGGCGGAGCTGGCCGGGTTTAATTGGGGCGGCACGGCGAAGGAACTGAAGTCGATAACTAATCGACATGAAATCAGTGGTTTAGTTGTGGTCGACACATGGCTATTAAATTGTGACAGGTATGCTCCAGACGGGCGCAGAAGAAACCAGGACAATGTTTTTCTCGTCCAATGTCCAGGGAGGAAAGGTGGCGTACAACTGAAGGCGATGGACTTCACTCACGCGTTCACCTGCGGAGGTGAGCTGAACCGGAAGCTGGGCTTCATCGATAAGCGCCGAGATCCTCGTATCTACGGTTTGTTCCCCGAATTCTCAGATTTCCTTGATCGGGAAGAGGTACGACGACTTTCTGTCCGCCTCGAGCAATTCTCTCGACAAGACGCCGAAGAGATCATTAGCATCGTCCCTGCAGCCTGGGAGGTTGATCGAGAGGGTCGTACGGCGCTGGCTACATTGGTTACAGAGCGAGCTCATTTCGTCTCGGAGTCCATCGAACAGATGCTATGGCCGCAAATGGAATTGGAAGGAGGAACTGAATGATGCACCACAGAGGTTATTACTCCCTGATACAGTTCTGTCCGGACCTTTCTCGCTTTGAGGGCGTGAATATTGGGGTGGTCTTGTACTCTCCCAGCGAAAAGAGACTAAGGGTTGTAATAAGCCGCAGTAACCAGCGGATCCGTAAGTTCTTCGGGAATCAGGACTGGAAATTCGTAAATCGTGCAAAGGCCGCGATTGAGAATCAGCTGAAATCTCAGCAGTTCCAGAGTGTCGGGGAAATGGAAGAGTACATTTCGAAGAGGGCGAATGTTATCCAGATGACTTCTCCTCGGCCGATGCACGTTGATGATCTTGAAACGGACGTCAAGGATTTGCACCGCCGTTTGGTGGGAGGGGACCTGGTAGAGCGAAGGCTTCGCATCGACGCATGCCTGACCCAAAGCCTCAAGGATGCAGGAGTGGTGGATATGGTTCGGAAATCCGTGAAAGTCCAGATTTCCGAGATCAAAAGGTCCATTCGAGTACCGTACGGGTATCAGAATGGGCGGTTCAACCTCATCTCCCCGGTGCAATTCGACGCGGATCCAGAGGTCATTTTCTCAAAGACCGGAAGAAGTGCGATCGAAGGGCAACTGCTGTACGAAAAGCCGCACCCAGCTCTGGGCGAGATGCGTTTAGTCGTTGTCGCAAATTTTGATGAGCAGGTAGAGAATTCGGCTCGGGAATTTGTTAAGAAGACGCTCACCAATCATAAAGTCAGTCTCTATTCCTTTGAGGATCTCGGCCCTTTGATGGATGACATTAGGCATTCGGCGGCAGCTCATTTATCGCAGAATATTGAAAGCCACCTTGGGCCCAAAGGATAGATCCTCTCAGTCCGTAGATCAGTTAGGCGCACT
>JBEKJU010000362.1:0-3564 GCA_050011095.1 Syntrophorhabdales bacterium | reverse complement strand
GACGCGAGCCAACAAGGTCTTTTTTTCGCCTCCGCCCCTTCCTTTTTATGAGGGGGTGGCTCCGTGAGCCCTGCTCACGGAGGGGGCGACGCGAGCCAACAAGGTCTTTTTTTCGCCTCCGCCCCTTCCTTTTTATGAGGGGGTGGCTCCGTGAGCCCTGCTCACGGAGGGGGCGACGCGAGCCCCAACAATTGCGCGGATGGAATGTGTTGTGGAAGGCAAAGGCCCGTATTATACTTTTCTATCGGTCCTCGCAGCCCGGAACATAGATGGGGTGAACAACAAAAGACTCTCCTTTTTTACGATGCTGGCCCTGGCGCTCGTCCTCGGGTACTTGAGCTACCTGATCCTGCGGCCCTTTTTGGCCCCCATAGCGTGGGCGATCGTCTTTTCCATAGTTTTTTTCCCGGTCTACAGCTTTAGTCTGAGGTACGTGAAGTGGCGCTCGGCGGCTGCCGCCATTACCGTCCTTTTCGTATGCCTCCTCATTCTCGGGCCCTTTTCCTATTTCGCTTATCTTTTGACCGTCGAGCTATCCAACGTGTCGGTCGAGTCCTTCGACTTCAGGGCCCTATCCGGTCTTCTCGGCCATCCGACGGTGAAGCCGGTCACGGACCGGCTTCTTTCTTTCCTCGATATCAGCCAGTTGCAGCTTCAGACGTCCGCGGCGAACGCCCTGTCAGACACGGGGAAGAAGCTGGTCGAGTATCTTCCCGGCCGGCTGGGTGATGCTGTGGGCGCCGCGCTCCATTTCGTCCTCATGGTCTTTGCCCTCTTCTTCTTTTTGAGGGACGGCCCCCAATTCCTCGCCCGGGCGAGCCAGTACCTGCCCTTCTCGGGGTCCCACAAGGAAAGGCTGACGCGGCAGGTCAAGGATATCGTCATCTCGACCATTTATGGGGGCATCGCGGTGGCCCTGGCCGAGGGACTCATCGGGGCCGTCACATTCGCCCTCCTCGCCATCCGTTCACCCATCCTGTGGGGGCTTGGAATCTCGATCGCTTCCTTTCTTCCCGTCGTGGGCGCGGCAATCGTCTGGGTGCCGGCGGCATGTCTGCTCCTTTTCAAGGGGGCGGTCCCGCAGGCCGTTATCCTGTTTGTTGTGGGCGTCTTCGCGATAAGCATGGTGGACAATGTGCTGAGGCCCCTTATCATCCATGGCCGGCTGAGAATGCCCCTCCTCGCCATATTCTTCAGCGTCCTCGGGGGGATCGAGTTGTTCGGCCTGATAGGTCTCGTGATGGGGCCTCTCGTGCTCGCCGTCTTTATCTCCGTCGTCGACATGTTCAGGGATATCGAGGAGGATTATGAGTAGCGGCCTGCGGGTGATAGCCGTGCCCCTGGGGGTGGCCGCGGCGTTTTCCTTTGTGCTCCTTTTCGCGAGGAGCCTGTCGATGAGGATCTTCCGGGCGTGGGCGGGCGAGACGGAGAACAGGGTGCGCATCTACAGGGCGATCCGGGAGCCGGCGAGCATCCCTTCCATCTACTGGTGCGTCGCGGCGGGACTCTATCTGGGCATGGCCGTGTCCGACCTCCCCGCGAGATACGTCTTCTATTTCAACCAGACCATCAATGTCGTTCTCGTGTTCTCCATGAGCATCGCCGCAGCCAATATACTGGGGAGCGTCTTTCGGGCGCAGGTCCAGAGGTTGAACATCCCGATCTCCACAACCGCCCTCGCGGGCGGGGTGCTGAGAGGGAGCGTCATCGTCATCGGCCTCGTCATCATCCTAGGAATCCTCGGGATATCGATCGCCCCGCTCATCACGGCCTTGGGCGTCGGCGGCCTTGCCGTTGCCCTGGCCCTTCAGGATACGCTCGCTAACCTTTTCGCCGGCTTTCATCTCCTCGTGGAAAAGTCGATACGGGTTGGCGATTTCATCAGGCTGGAATCGGGCCACGAGGGATATGTCGACGACATCACCTGGAGGACGGCCAGGGTGAGGACCCTGTCGAACAATATGGTCATGATACCCAACAAGAAGCTGGCCCAGAGCGAGGTGCTCAACTATTCGCTGCCCCAGCCGGAGACGGGGATATCGGTCCCGGTTCGGGTGGGGTACGGCGCCGACTACGACCGGATCGAAAAAATCCTTCTGGAAGAGGCGCAAAGGGCGGTCGCGGAGCTTGCGGGGCTGGTTGCGGGGCAGATGCCTTCGGTCAGTCTCAACCCCGGTGAGAGCTGGGTCGAGTTCTCCCTCAATTTTACGGTAAGACGGGTGGTCGAGCAGTACAATGTCCAAAACGAAGTGCGCAAACGCGTCCTCGGGAGGTTCAAGCGGGAGGGGATCGAGGTCCCGTTCCCCACGAGGACCGTCTACGTGAAGGAGGGTCCGGATGGACGGAATGGAAGGACAAGTACCCCAGTTTGACTTTCAGGAGGCGATCAGCATTCTCAAGTCCACGGGAAAGAAGGCGAAGAATCTCCGGGAGCTGCGGAACGGCATCGCCTCCATCAGCGAAGAATCGATCTTTCACCATACGTACCAGTATTTTCTCAAAGGGCATGTCCTCGAATACACGAACGACTTCGCGCAGTGGGCCGGCGAGAGCCTCGAGGAGAGCATCCTCTCGGAATACCTCTCGAACATCGACCCTTATAGCTTCAAGTCGATAGACGGGGTCAGGAAGGAGCTTTTACGCGCCATCGACCACTATCTGGAGCGTTTCCCCGAGCCCAGGGAGGTCGTGTCGGGCGGGGAATTCTACTTCAATGAATCGGTGGCCGTCGTTTTCCTCGAAGGTGTGAGGGCGCGCAACCTTGCGGAATTTCTGATGGCCCTCAAATATGTCGACCCCGGGTGCATCTATTTCCATTTTTACGAGGCGAGAAGCAGGATAGGCGGGACGATGGACGACTTCTCGAAATGGTTGGAAGAGGCCCTGGGGAAGAAAGAGCTTGCCCGGAAGGTGAGGGCCATCGATCCGTTCATGCACCCCATAGAGGGCATAAGGGAGATCATCATCGAACTCGCGGAACAGGCGCTCCGGTCCGAGATGGGGGGGGTGAACGCATGATTTCCCGCTACGCCGGCATCGCGCCGAAGGGCGATCTGCTCCTCATCAGGAGGCTCTGCGAGAGGTTCCGGGGAAAGAGGTTTCTCCACGTGAATTCGACCAAGGAGGGGGGTGGCGTCGCCGAGATACTCCAGAGGATGGTGCCCCTTCTCACCGGCATGGGGATCGACGCCAGGTGGGAAACCATCGAGGGGGATGCGTTCTTTTTCGAGATCACGAAGAAGATCCACAACGCGCTCCAGGGCAACAGCGAATATATCACCGAGGGCATGTGGGAGCATTATTTCGAGGTGAATAAGCATAACGCGGGGACCCTCGATCTCGGCGCGGATGCGGTCCTCATCCACGATCCGCAGCCGGCGCCCCTGATCGAGTTCAGAAAGGGGGGCCACTGGATGTGGCGATGCCACATCGATCTGTCGGAGCCCCAGAAGGTGATCTTCGATTTCCTCACCTTTTATGCGCGGAAATACGACAGCGCCATCTTTTCGATAGCGAGGTTCGCGAAGGCCCTCGGCATCGACGAGTTCATTATTCCCCCCTCGA
>JBEKJU010000361.1:0-3569 GCA_050011095.1 Syntrophorhabdales bacterium | reverse complement strand
TGTCCGCCCGCTTCGTTGCGAAAAGGTCATGTACATCCAGTACATTTGGCCTTTCCGCGCCTCGCCGATCGGCCAAAAATCCTTCGCCATCTGACTCATTTATTTCCTTCCGAGCCCTTACTGTCGTGCGTCCGCCTGGCGAACCTATTTCCGGGTGCCCTCCCTTGACTTGGGTCTTTTCTTGCTGCACGGATGGTTTTTATGGACAAGGGCCTTTTTCCTTGTGCAATAGAGGGCGATGAAGGTCCTGCAGCTGCCGGATCCATCAATCCCCGTCTCTCTCGGTATCTCGGCGAAGGCACAAGCGAGATCGCAGAAATCAAAAAGGGATTTCCCTACCGCAGCCACATCATCCCCCATAAGAACTGTATAGCACGAAAGGGATGGTGGAGGCCAAGAAAAAATGCGCGCCCGCCGGGGTTCTCGCGGAGGTCCAGGTTTTTGTTGATTCTTCTCCTTGATTGGTGATAAGTCTACTTAAGCACGTGGTATACGTTGTCGCGCAGTTGCTTTTTGCGGGCGGCCAACGCGGATCGGAGGCAAAATGGCGGAAGGATCGCTGTGCCGGGGGAGGGGTATGGCCACCGGGAAGGGATAGGCGAGATATGGCGGAGAAAAGGACGACTGAAGAGGCCCTGGGACAGGCAGAGGAAAGGTACCGGAACCTGTATGAGAATGCCAGGGAAGGCATCTTCCGGATATCTCTCGACGGTCGCTTCATCAGCGCGAACCCGGCCATGGCCCGTATCCTCGGCTATGGATCGCCCGAAGAGCTGATCGACAGTGTGGACACTATCGGGAAACAGGTTTGCGTGAGCGAGGGGCGATGGCAGGACTGCGTGCATGTCATGGAGGCGGAGGGCCTGGTTCGCGACTTCGAGATCCAGGTTCGTTGTAAGGACGGGGGTATGGGCTTCGTATCGATCAACGCCGGGGCCGTCCTCGACGAGCGGGGGAACATGCTCTACCATGAAGGAATGGTGGAGAACATAACCGAGCGGAAGACGCTCGAAGCCCAACTCCTGGAGGCGCAGAGGATTGAGGGCATGGGCGCCCTTGTCGGCGGTATCGCCCACGATTTCAATAATATCCTGACCACCATAATGGGGTACTGCAGCCTCATTCTGATGAAGGCGGGCTCGGGTACCGAGTTCACCGGCTATGCCAACCATATCATGCAGGCGGCCGACAGGGCAAGCTCCCTCACGCACAGCCTGCTTGCCTTCAGCAGAAGGCAGGCTGTCGAGGCGAGAACGGTCGATGTGAACGAGGCGATAAAGGTCGTGGAAAAACTCCTGAGGAGGGTCATCGGCGATGATATAGAGCTGAGGACGTCGTTCAGCAGCGAAAGACTCGCCGTCCTTATCGGCGACGGGCGGATAGGACAGCTCGTGATGAACCTCGCGACAAACGCGAGAGACGCCATGCCCGACGGCGGCGTGCTCGGCATAAGGACGGAGCAGGTGCACCTCGGCGAAGACTTTATGAAGGCCCGCGACGGAAAAGAAGGGGCCTATGCCTCGATTGAGGTCTCCCACACGGGAGGCGGGACGCATGGGCACGCAAGAGACGCGGGGTTCGACCCCCTTTCCCCGGCACAAGGGGCGGGCACGGAGACCCCCGGCCTTTCGATCGTCTACGAGATCGTCCGTGAAAATGAGGGTTACATGCACGTCGCCGGCCTCCCGGATGGGGGGACGGCCTTCACCATTTACCTCCCCCTCGCGGGGCCTGCGTCCGGCGAGGCCGCCCTCCGTGAAACAGAGGAGTTGCGGGGCGGCAGCGAGGTCATCCTGGTGGCGGAGGACAATGAGGACGTCCGGCAGATCATTGCCACCATTCTCCGTGATTTCGGCTACGTCGTGGTGGAAGCGGTCGACGGCGTCGATGCCGTCGAGAAATTCAACGAGAACAGGGAAGCGGTCGATCTCCTCCTGCTCGACGTGATCATGCCAAGGAGAAACGGCAAGGAGGCGTATGGCGAGCTGAAGAAGGTCAGGCCCGATATAAGGGTGATCTTCATGAGCGGCTACACAGGGGAGATCCTTTCACGGAAGGAGATCGGCGGGGAGGGCATCCCCATCATCTCGAAACCCATCGTGATAGAGAAGCTCCTCCGGCAGGTCCGGGAGATACTCGACGCCAAGCCCTCACAACTCTCCCTTTTCCCCTGACAACCATGGCCCTACACGTAGGGCTACCGTGGCGGCGTCTTAGGGTTCGTCAGAAAATAAATAGGCCATCTGGCTCGTCTTTTTGTCCGCCCGCTTCGTTGCGAAAAGGTCATGTACATCCAGTACATTTGGCCTTTCCGCGCCTCGCCGATCGGCCAAAAATCCTTCGCCATCTGACTTATTTATTTCCTTCCGAGCCCTTACGGCATAAGAAGGACTGCCGCCCCCTGGATTTTTCCGGACCGAAGATCCGCGAGCGCCTCGTTCGCCCTGTCGAGCGGGAAGAGCTGCACCTCTGTCCTCACGGGCACCCCGGGGGCGAGAGAGAGGAATTCGTCGCCGTCCTGCCTCGTCAGATTGGCTACCGACCGTATCATCCGCTCCTCCCAGAGCAGGCGGTAGGGGAAAGATGGAATATCGCTCATATGGATGCCGGCGCAGACCACGACACCGCCCTTTGCCGTGCTCCTGAGGGCCTCCACGACGAGCGGGCCGACGGGCGCGAAGATGATGGCGCCATCAAGCTCGACAGGCGGCCTCGACGTGGAATCGCCTGCCCAGACCGCGCCGCACGTCCGGGCGAAGGACTGCCCCTCCCCATCGCCCGCCTTGGTGAAGGCGTAGACCTCCTTTCCCTGATGCGCGGCGACCTGGGCGATGATGTGGGCGGCTGCGCCAAAGCCGTAGATACCGAGGTGCTCGACACCTGGTCCCATCATGCGGTATGACCTGTAGCCTATCATGCCCGCGCACAAAAGGGGGGCCGCCTCTGCATCATTGTACGCGGCCGGGAGATTGAAGCAGTACCGATGGTCGGCGACCGTGTATTCCGCGTAGCCCCCGTCGATCGTGTAGCCGGTGAACAGGGGGGCATCACAGAGGTTTTCACGGCCTGTGCGGCAGGGGCGGCAAAGACCGCACGTATGGCCCAGCCAGGGGATGCCGACCCTGTCGCCGGGATGAAACGAAGTAACGCGCGCCCCTGTCCTGACAACTGTTCCGACGATCTCGTGACCGGGGACGAGGGGGAGCTTAGGATGGGTCAGCTCGCCGTCCACAACGTGAAGGTCGGTGCGGCACACGCCGCATGCGCGGACGCGCACCAATACCTGGTCGGGTCCCGGTTCGGGGATGAGTTGCTCCTTCAGGACGAGGGGCATCCCCGCGTTTTCGAGCACCATGGCGCGCATCTTCCCTGCTTCCATATTTCGGCCCTCCTTTTTTCTAGTGTACACCACTTTAGGGCTCGTCAGAAAATAAATGGGCCATCTGACTCGTCTTTTTGTCCGCCCGCTTCGTTGCGAAAAGGTCATGTACATCCAGTACATTTGGCCTTTCCGCGCCTCGCCGATCGGGCAAAAATCCTTCGCCATCTGACTCATTTATTTCCTTCCG
>JBEKJU010000360.1:0-5378 GCA_050011095.1 Syntrophorhabdales bacterium | reverse complement strand
GGGGCAGAACAGGATGCCCGTCGCGGCCATAAAGAGCAGAAGGGGCAATTTTGTCAAGCCGACGGTAGCCTCGACAAGCGCCGCGATGAATATCCAACTCCCGAACGACATGAGGGTGAGCCTGACCGATACGGACGCGCCGGGTGGATATCCTTTGGCCGGCTTCACCTGGGTCCTCGTGTATAAAGAGCAGGCCTATCAGGGGAGGTCCCTTGCCAAGGTCCATGAACTGGCGCGCCTCATCCGGTGGATGACCCACGAGGGGCAGAAATATGCCGAACCCATGGAATATGCCCCTCTCACGAGGGGGGCGGTCGAGAAGGCGGAGGCATTACTCAAGTCCATGACATATGACGGCAAGAATATCCTAACGAGATAAGCGAAAGACGGATGGATATCGGTAAAGGCATGGAAAGGGGCAGACAGGCCGGCGAAGTGAACGTCCTTCCCGCGAGGGGACGAACGGGCAGCTACGCCGCGCGCATTCGAGGAACGACGTCCGCCCTTTTGTCCGAGGGATCATTCAGGAAGCTCCTTTACGCCTCAGGGGTGAGCGTCCTTCTGCTCCTCTCGGCTATTTTCATCTCCCTCTTTGTTGCCTCAGGCCCCGCCTTCAAGGAGCTGGGATTCCACTTCCTCATCGGCAGGGTCTGGGACCCGGTGGCTAATAACTTCGGCGCCCTTCCCTTTCTCGTAGGCACCCTCCTTACATCGCTTCTCGCGCTCATCATTTCCACCGTGTTCTCCCTTGCCATTTCCATTTTTCTCGGTGAGTATTTCCGCGCGGGGGCGGTTTCGTCCTTCATCAAAAGCGTCGTCGAGTTGCTCGCGGGCATTCCTTCCGTCATTTACGGGTTCTGGGGACTCGCGTTTCTCGTGCCCGCGATGCGGTTCGTGGAGATAACTTTAGGCGTCGTCCCCTACGGCGTGGGCATCCTCACGGCCTCCCTCATCCTCTCCGTCATGATCATCCCGTATTCGGCCTCGCTCGGAAGAGAGGTCATCAGCCTTGTGCCATCCGATCTCAAGGAGGCGGCCCTCTCCCTGGGCGCGACGCGATTCGAGGTCGTGAGAAAAATCATTCTTCCCTATGCGCGCTCCGGCATCGTCGCGGGCGTGCTTCTGTCGCTCGGAAGGGCCCTCGGCGAGACAATGGCGGTGACCATGGTCATAGGAAACTCCAATATGCTGCCGAAAAGCATATTCGGCCCGGCAAATACGATGGCGAGTATCATCGCCAATGAATTCTCGGAAGCGACCGGCAAGGTGTACCTCGCCAGTCTCATCGAAATCGCCCTGATCCTCTTCGTCGTCACCGCCATCATCAACATTATAGGCAGGATCACCATCATCAGGTTAAGCGTGGAGAAGTGATATGAAGGGAAGCCCGACCAACAGGAGGATATTCTACGACAAGCTCTTCAAGGCGCTCGTGATCGTCATGTCCTTCATCACGATACTCCCCATGTTCTTCATCCTCTTTTTCATCGTAAGAAACGGTATCTCCGTCATAGACTGGAACTTCCTCGTCAGTCTGCCGAAGCCCATGGGGGAGCCGGGGGGAGGCATTTCGAACGCGGTGGTCGGCACGGTCATCCTCATCCTTATTTCGTCCCTCATCTCCATACCCCTCGGTATTCTCGCGGGCATATATCTTTCCGAATACAGAATGGACAGGTTCACCTATTTTTCCCGGCTCTCCCTCGAAATACTCCAGGGCATCCCCTCGATCGTGATCGGGATCATCGCCTACGTGTGGATCGTCATGCCCATCGGCTCTTTTTCCGCCGTAATCCTGCCCGCGGGCCTCTCCGGCATCGTGACGGGCATCATCCTCGGTATAGCGAGGATCGCCGGGGAGACGGCCCCCCTTCTCTTCACCGCCTTCGGCAGCCCCTTCATGAACCTGAACATCTTCAAGCCGGTCAACTCCCTTCCCCTCCTCGTCTTCAACTACGCGACGAGCCCCTACCCCGAATGGCACGCCCTCGCATGGGGCGCCTCTTTCGTTTTGCTCGTATTCGTCTTAACCTTGAATATTGTCGCCAAAACGGTGACCAGGAGATGGAACGTCCGGTTCTGACGACAGGGGGAGCTTGACAGCGCCCGGACATGGGACCGGGCCGGGGCTGAAGAGGTGAGGAGAATGGACGACCAACGTGAACACGCGGGCGATCAGGAGGCCCTCCCCCAGGGGCGGTCGCCTACGAGGGCGGAGGTCCGCATCGCGGGCATGACGTGCGCCATGTGCGCGAAGGCGGTGGAAAAGGCCGTCCGCCAGCTCCCCGGAGTCCTAAGAGCGGACGTGCACCTGGGAAACGAGACGGCCGCCATAGTTTGGGACGCGGAAAAGGTGGGCCTTCCCGACATCGAAAAGGCGGTAATTGATGCGGGCTACCAGGTGATCGACGAAAAGACGACCATCAAGGTGGGGGGGATGACCTGCGTCATGTGCGCCCGGACGATCGAGAAGGCCGTCGGCGCCCTCCAGGGAGTGACGGGTGTGACCGTCAATCTGGGCTCTGAAAAGGCCCACGTCACCTACAACCCCCGGATGGCCTCCCCCTCCGACATGCGCCGGGCGATCGAGGAGGCGGGGTACCAGTACCTGGGCATCGAGGGGGAAGAGACCGGGGACATGGAGGCAAAGGCCCGCGCAAGGGACCTCCGGGAGAAGAGAAACAGGGTGATCGCCGGTTTTATTGTCGGCATCCCCCTGATGGTCCTCATGTTCACGCCCATGGCCATGCACGGCGTCGTGCCCTACGTGATGCTCGTCGTTGCCGCGCCCGTCTTCATCTACATCAGCCGTCCCATCTTCTTTGCCGCGTGGAGGGCGGCAAAGAACAGAAGCCTGAACATGGACGTCATGTACTCCATGGGCATCGGCGTCTCCTTCGCGGCGAGCCTGCTCGCCACGTTCCGGATCATTCTCTCGCGGGAATTCCTCTTCTATGACAGCGCGGTCCTCCTCGCCACGTTCCTCTCCATGGGCCGCTACCTCGAGGCGCGGGCCAAGGGCAGGACAGGGGAGGCTATAAGTAAGCTCATGGGCCTTCAGCCGAAGGTGGCGACCGTCGTGAGGGACGGGCAGGAGACGCAGGTGGCGGTGCAGGACGTCCAGGTGGGGGATACCATCATCGTCAAGCCCGGTGAAAAGCTGCCTGTTGACGGGGACGTGTCGGCGGGGACGAGCTACGTCGACGAATCGATGATCACCGGCGAGGCGATCCCCGTGGTGAAACAGGCGGGCGACGCGGTGGTGGGCGGCACGCTCAACCAGAACAGCGTGCTCACCTTTACCGCCCGGAAGGTGGGCAGGGATACGGTACTCGCCCAGATCGTCCGCCTTGTTGAAGAGGCCCAGGGGTCGAAGCCCCCCGTGCAGCGGATAGCCGACAGGGTCGTCTCCTATTTCATCCCCGTGGTCCTCGCCGTTGCCATCTTCTCCTTCGTCCTCTGGTATGCCTTCCTCGGGGGCACCCTCCTTTTTGCCCTCACGTGCCTCATCTCCGTCCTCGTGATCGCCTGCCCGTGCGCGCTCGGTCTCGCGACGCCCACGGCTGTGACGGTGGGCGTGGGGCGGGGCGCCGAGCTGGGCATACTCATCAAGAACGGGGAGGTGCTCGAACGTTCGGGCAAGCTGACCGTCGTCGCCCTGGACAAGACGGGCACCCTCACACGGGGAAAGCCCGAGGTGACAGACGTCATAGCCGCGAGCGGCAACCGGGCGGATGTGCTCGCCCTCGCGGCGTCCGTGGAGAGGTATTCCTCACATCCCCTCGCGACGGCAATCCTTTTGAAAAGCAGGGAGGAAGGGATCGCGGCGCCGGAGAGCGCGGGCCTCGATACCCATGGCGGCAAGGGCGTCACGGCGTTGATCGACGGCCGTGAGGCCGCCGTGGGCAGCAGGCCCTTCCTGGCCGAGCGGGGCATCACCCTTTCGGGAGAGATGGAGCAGAAGATACTGTCTTTGGAGGGCGAGGCAAAGACCGTGGTCCTCGTCGCGCGGGAAAGGGAGGTCCTCGGCCTCATAGCCATTGCCGATACGCTGAAAGGTACGACGGCCGGCGCGGTCAGGGGCTTCAGGAGACTGGGCCTCCGGGTCCGGATGATAACGGGAGACAATGAGAGGACGGCCCGGGCCGTCGCGCGGCAGGCCGGTATCGACGACGTTGTGGCGGGTGTCCTGCCCCAGGATAAGGCGGTCGAAATCAAAAGGCTCCAGGAGCAAGGGAACGTCGTCGCCTTTGTGGGTGACGGCATCAACGACGCGCCCGCCCTCGCCCAGGCGGACGTGGGCATTGCCATCGGCAGCGGAACGGACGTGGCCATCGAGAGCGGCGACGTGGTGCTGATACGGGACGACCTCATGGACGCTGTGGCCGCGGTAGCATTGAGCAGGAAGGTGATGACGCGGATAAAACAGAATATCTTCTGGGCCTTCGCGTACAATACGGCCCTGATCCCCGTGGCCGCGGGCATCCTCTACCCCTTCTTCGGCATTACCCTCAAGCCGGAGTGGGCGGGCCTCGCCATGGCGATGAGCTCCGTCACCGTAATCTCCCTCTCCCTCACGCTGAAGCGATATCAACCGGAAGGGGCCGTGAAGGGCACGGAATGACGGAGGGCAGACGGTCCCTTGGGACGTCGGAAGGCCCGGATGACCGTCTGCGATCTCGAAGAGCTGGAGCTGGCCTACGCCCCGCCCTATTCATCGGCCAAGGACCCCGTCAACGTCGCCGGTTTTGCCGCAGCGAACATACTTAAGGGCGATGTGGAACAGATCGTCTGGAATGACCTGCCGGCGCTCGACCCTGAAAAGGACGTGCTCGTCGACCTTCGAAACCCTCCCGAACCCGCGAAGGAAGGCACCGTGCCCGGCGCCCTCCGCATCCCCCTTCCGCAGCTCAGGAAGCGACTGGCGGGGCTTGACAGGACGAAGCAATACGTGCCTTTCTGCGCGGCGGGCCTCCGGTCCTATATCGCCCATCGGGTGCTCGTCCAGGAGGGCTTCCAGTCCAGAAGCCTCGCCGGCGGTTTCAGGATACTCAAAGCGGTCAAGGAAAGGGTGGCGGAGGCCTGAGAGCGCGGCCGGGACGACAGATAAGGGAACACCTCGGGCTGTCATCCGCGTGCGCCCGACGTGCAAGAAAGAAAGGTCGCTCCTTTATCTTCGACCAAGAAAAGGTAAAACAGCCCGCTAATCGATAAAAGGCTTGACAATCGACTCATCTCTTTAATAGGCTACTGTATCCAAGTCGAGTCACCATTATCGTAGAATTCTTCAGGAAAAAGATGAGGATAAAAGATAAACCGGGAAGAGGGCCCAAGGAAATTCAGAGAGAAGGGGCGGATATATCTACGAGTCCCTCAAA
>JBEKJU010000359.1:0-3606 GCA_050011095.1 Syntrophorhabdales bacterium | reverse complement strand
TTGTCCTCGTGCCCGATCCCACTTACCCAATCCATACCTATTCGGTGGTGATCGCGGGAGGTGACCTGAGAACCATTCCCCTTCTGCCCCTGGACAGGTTCATCGAGAGGCTGAACGTCGCCGTAAAAGCGACCTGGCCCCAGCCAAAGATGTTGATCCTCAGTTTTCCGAACAACCCTACCACGGAAGTGGTGACGCCCGAGTTCTTCGAGCGGATCGTCGCGTTCGCAAAGTCGCACAATCTAATGATCGTCCACGACCTCGCTTACGCGGACCTCGTTTTCGACGGCTTTACCGCGTCGAGCTTCCTCCAGACAGAGGGGGCCAGGGACGTGGGGGTCGAGTTTTTCTCCCTGTCCAAGAGCTATAGCATGCCCGGATGGCGGGTAGGCTTTGCGGTGGGAAACAAGAAGATGATCGGGGCGCTTTCGAAGCTGAAGAGCTACTTCGATTACGGCGTGTTCCAGCCCGTACAGATCGCCGCGATCATTGCGCTAAACGAGGAGAGCGCCTGTGTGGCCGAGATCACCGAGGAATACCGGAAGAGGAGAGACACCCTCTGTCGTGGTCTCAGTCGGTGCGGCTGGTCCGTGCCTCCGCCAAAGGCCACCATGTTCGTCTGGGCGAAGATCCCGGAGCAGTTCGAAGCCATGGGATCAGTAGAATTTTCCAAGCTGCTCCTGCAGGAAGCCAAGGTCGCAAGCTCGCCGGGCATAGGTTTTGGCGAGTGCGGTGAAGGGTATGTCAGGTTTGCCCTCGTGGAGAACGAACACAGGATCAAACAGGCCGTGAAAGGCATTCGTTCCCTGCTGGTCGCAAGGCAACAATGATCCGGGTCGGCATTATAGGCCTCGGCACCGTCGGCCTGCGGACGTATCGCATACTAGAGGAACACCGCGCCCTTATCGCACAAAAAACGGGTCTCGACGTGGCCGTGTCGGGCGTGGCGGAGATCGACGCGGGACGGCTGATCGGCCTGAAGCAGGACAAGGGTTTTTTCCGCACCGCCTCCGAGTTGATCGATGATCCGGCAATCGATATAATCGTCGAATTGATCGGGGGCACAAGAGAGGCCCACGACATCATCACATCCGCCCTGAAAAAAGGCAAGTGGGTCGTCACCGCGAACAAGGCCCTTCTCGCGGAAAGGGGCGATGAACTCTTCAGCCTGGCCGCCGAGCACGCCTGCGAGATAGGGTTCGAGGCCTCCGTGTGCGGGGGTATCCCCGTGATAAGGTCACTGCGGGACGGCCTTGTGGCAAGCAGAATCACCTACATCCTCGGCATCCTCAACGGCACGAGCAACTACATCCTGAGCAGGATGAGCGAGGAGGGCATCCCTTTTGATCGGGCCCTCTTTGATGCGCAGCAGGCAGGTTTTGCCGAGGCAGACCCGACGTTCGACGTCGAGGGGCTCGATGCGGCGCACAAGCTCTGCATACTCGCGCGTCTGGCATTCGGCTACCCCCTTTCAATGAGCGCCATAAGGAGGGGCGGCATCTCCAGGATAGAGCCCATCGACATCGCCTTTGCCAAGGAGCTGGGGTACAGGATCAAGCTCCTGGCGGTCGCGAAGGAAGAGGATGGCGGGGTCATAGAGGCGAGGGTTGAGCCCGCAATGCTGCCGACGACCCATGTCATGAGCAATGTGAGCGGCGTCTACAACGCCCTCTACGTCCTCGGCGACCCGATAGGCCCCACGCTCTATTACGGGAGGGGCGCCGGCGGCGATGCGACGGGCAGCGCGGTGGCGAGCGATATCGTTGACATGGCGGCGAGGAGAAACGGACGGCGCGCCAGGCCGGCCATGTGGCTCCGGGAAGAGGGAAGAAAGGTAAAGCAGAGCAGCGAGACGGTCGCATCCTTCTACATGCGCATCAAGGCCCAGGACAGGCCGGGGGTGCTTTCAAGGATCTCCGGCATCCTCGGCGACAACGCCATCAGCATTTCGGCGGTGACCCAGAAGGGTCGGAAAGAGAACGACTACGTGCCTGTCGTGATGCTAACGCACGAGGCGGCGGAAGGGCACCTCCTTAAGGCGAAGGCCGAGATCGACGGTCTTCCCTTTATCGAGGGTGAGAGTGTGTATATACGCATCGAGGCGGGGGGTATATAGTGGGCCTGAAAGACGGCGCCGCTTGCGTTGGACGGCTAAGGAGACCCTCCGGACGGCCGGATCCGGCCGCGGTGGGCCTCTCATGAAATATCTCGTCATCATCGGCGATGGGATGGCTGATTTCCCCCTCGATGAACTGGGCGGGAAAACCCCGTTGATGGCCGCGAGGAAGCCGAACATCGATCACGTTGCCAAAGAGGGGTTCTGCGGACAGGTGGTCACCGTGCCTCCCGGTTTTTCGCCGGGCAGTGACATTGCATGTATGTCGCTCTTCGGGTACGATCCGGCCAAGTACTATACGGGGCGCGCCCCCCTTGAGGCATACGGCATGGGGCTCGCCATGAACGGACGAGACGTCGCGTTCCGGTGCAACCTGGTCTATCTGGACGTGCGCCTGCCGAAGGTGCTCATGGGCGACTACAGCGCGGGACACATCACGACGGAGGAAGCGAAGGTTCTGGTCGAGGACCTGGGCGCCGCGATCGGGGGCGATAATTTCAGGTTCTTCCCCGGCGTAGGGTACCGCCACCTCATGATCTGGAAGGACGGGTTGGCCGACATGGTTACGATCCCTCCCCATGATATCCTCGACAAGGAGGTGGTCGACCATATGCCCTCGGGCGACGGGTCGAGGAGTATCATCACGCTCATGAGCGACTCGCAGATATTTCTCAAAGACCACAGGGTCAACAGGGACCGGCGGGAAAGGGGTCTTGCGCCGGCCAACAGCATCTGGCTCTGGGGACAGGGCAGGAGACCCTCCTTCCCACCCTTCAGCGAGAAATACGGGGTGAAGGAGGGGGCGGTGGTCGCGGCGGTGGACCTGATAAAGGGCATCGGGGCGCTGGCCGGTTTCAGTACGCCCCCCGTCGCGGGGGCAACGGGATATCTGGATACAGATTACGGCGCCAAGGCCCGGAAGGCGCTCGAGCTGCTCGGCCGGGACGATATCGTCTATCTCCACGTGGAGGCGCCCGACGAGGCCTCCCATGAGGGGAGCGTCAAGGAGAAGATAAGGGCCATCGAGAGGATAGACGAGGAGGTTGTGGGCTACCTCCTGGATCGGGTGGGGGAAGACGTTCGGGTGCTCGTCGCGACGGACCACGCGACGCCCATATCGATGAGGACCCACTACGCGTGTCCCGTGCCGTTCGCCGTTTTTCAAAAGGGGCGGAGGTTGGGTCCGGGAGGCGCCTACGATGAAAAAAACGCCGGCAGGGTCCATAGCGGCGAGGAGATGGTTGCATTATTCCTGAGAGGGTGGGAATCATGAGACAAAAGTTTATCTTCGTCACGGGCGGCGTCGTTTCCTCGCTCGGCAAAGGTCTTGCTTCGGCCTCGATCGGCGCCTTACTGGAGTCGAGAGGTCTTACGGTCACGCTGAAAAAACTCGATCCCTACATCAATGTCGACCCGGGGACCATGAATCCCTTCCAGCACGGGGAGGTCTTCGTTACCGAGGACGGGGCGGAGACGGACCTCGACCTCGG
>JBEKJU010000358.1:0-3606 GCA_050011095.1 Syntrophorhabdales bacterium | reverse complement strand
AACGCGGGGGAGGACCGGATCAAGGAGCTTGGCGGTCAACACATAGGTAACAATACCATGTTCCTGGAAAGGACCTTCGGCGCTTCAGAGTCGCTCCTCAGCTTCGACACCTGCCAGTTTGATGACTATCCAAAGGTTTATGCACCTCGCTGGGACCCCGAGCAAAAGGCGAGGAGGAGGTCGGAGGTCTTTCCCGTCGACTGCCAACACGCCTTTGAAATGGGCAGCCGGCCGCCGGCAGAATAGGTCACTGATCCTCCCTTCGCCGGTCGGGAGAAAACATGGGGTCCGGAATTGACAATACGTCCCGGCCAACAGAGACAACCTCCCATTGTTCGGTCCGGACAAGCGACAGAAGGGTTGAGCGTGGAAATATTCAGATACGGACAGACCGAGATAGATCACCTGAAACGGCGCGACAAAAAGCTAGGTGCCGCAATCGAGGTGATCGGCCTAATTAAACGGGAGATCAGGCCGGACCCTTTCGCGGCACTTATCATGAGCGTTGTGGCGCAGCAGATATCCAGTAAAGCGGCCGATGCCGTACGGGGGAGACTCCACGCAATGCTCGGGGAGATTACTCCGGACCGGATCGCAGAGACAGATGTTGCCGACATGCAGAAGTGCGGCCTTTCGGCTCGGAAGTCGGAATACATCAAGGGAATAGGCGATGCGGCAGTGCGCGGCGAGATAGACTTTTCCCGTTTCCATGAGATGGCGGATAAAGATATTATCGACAGGTTGTCGTCCCTGCGCGGCATAGGCGTCTGGACGGCCGAAATGCTTCTGCTTTTCTCGCTATGCCGGCCGGATGTCCTAAGTTGGGGCGATCAGGCCATAAGGCGCGGCATGATGAACCTGTATGGGCTCAAGAAGCTGACGAAAGGGGAGTTCGATCGCTACCGCAGGCGGTATTCGCCTTATGGCTCGGTCGCGTCCCTCTACCTCTGGGCTTTGTCGGGCATGTAGGGAGTCACATAGGTAAATTGGCACCTATTTCTTGACGCTGTCTCGCTTTTGGCCTTTAATGTGTGCCATACCGAATCGAAGGTTTTTCTTGCATTCCTCCATGAAAGGTTGAGGTTATCGCACCAGGGCCCGAAAAAGGGGGCAAGACGAGGGTTTGCCTAGATCGACAGAAGCATGACAATCATGGGACGGGAGATGGGCGAAGCGTAATGGAGCGGACCGGCGGTAGGCAGGAGACCGTCCCCAAAGGACATCCGGCAGGTCTGTACTATCTCTTTCTCACGGAGATGTGGGAAAGGTTCTCCTATTACGGCATGAAGGCCCTTCTCGTCTACTATATGACGAGACACCTTCTCTTCAGTCAGGCTCATGCCTCGCAGGTTTACGGGCTTTACACGGGATTCGTCTACTTTACTCCCTTCTTCGGCGGGATTGTGGCCGACCGGCTCCTGGGACAGCGCCGCACGGTTATCCTCGGCGCGGTCCTCATGACCATCGGCCATTTCACGATGGCAGTGGAGCGTCTGTTCTTTCCGGCCCTGCTCCTTCTCGTCCTGGGAAACGGGGCGTTCAAGCCGAACATCTCCACGCAGCTGGGCGGCCTTTACGGATCGGGGGACCCGAGGCGCGACCGCGCCTTCAGCATATTCTATCTGGGCATCAACCTCGGGGCGTTCTTCTCCCCCCTCGCGTGCGGCACACTCGGGGAGGTCTACGGCTGGCACTACGGCTTCGGGGCCGCGGGCGTGGGGATGATAACGGGTCTCGTCATCTACCTCGCGGGGCAGAGGCACCTGCCGGACGACTACCTGAAGAGGGCGGCGCTGGGTCACGTGCCCGATGGGCTCGCCTCCCGCGACGACCGCCGCAAGGTCCTCGCCCTCCTTGGGCTCATGGTTTTCACCATGTTTTTCTGGGCTGTCTATGAGCAGCAGGGCAACACCCTCGCCCTGTGGGCGGAGATCGACACGGACCGCCATATCCTCGGATGGGAGATGCCCGCCTCCTGGTTTCAGGCCTTCAATCCCGCCATGATCTTCTTCCTCACACCGGTCATCACCGACCTGTGGCGCTGGCAGGCGGGGCGGAACAAGGAGCCCTCCAGCACCGCCAAGATGGCGACGGGCTGCATCATCCTGGGCATCGCGTTCCTAATCATGATCCTCGCGGCCCATGCCTCCCTGTCGCAGGGGCGGGTCACCCTGTGGTGGCTGACCGCGTGCGTCTTCATCCTCACCGTGGGCGAGCTCTTTCTGTCGCCCGTCGGGCTCTCGCTGGTGACGAAGCTTGCGCCGCCCCGCATGGCGTCGATGCTCATGGGCATGTGGTTTCTCGCGATGTTCGCCGGAAACTACATGTCGGGCGTGCTCGGCACGTTCTGGGAGAAGATGCCGAAGGAGGCATTCTTCTTGATGCTGTCCCTGATCGCGTTTTCCAGCGGCTGCGGTATGTTTGCCATACTCAAGCCCATAAAGCGGGCCATCGGCCGCGGGCCGGTGGAAAAGGCCGATGTTTAGCGATAGTGCTTTACGGATCCCCATTCCATATCCACCTCATTCGCAAGCGGCCGCCGCTTTTATAATATCTCCTCTTGTCACTATACCTACAAGTTTGTCATTATCAACGACCGGTACCCTGTTGATGCTTCTTTCTATCATGATTCTTGCTACGTTGACGGCAAGCTCTGCCGATGCGACACACGTGACATCTTTCGTCATCACGTCCTGCACCGTAAGGTCCCGAAGCGTCCCTGATTTGAGTGCTTTCAGGATATCCGTCCGGGATATCACACCTACCAGCACACCTTTTTCTACCACAGGCATCCCCGAGATATGGAACAAATCGAGTTTGTTCACGATAACCCCGAGCCTTTCCAGGGGATGACATGTTACCACGCTTTTATTCATCACCTCCGCAACCTTCATTTCCCCCCCCCTTAAAGTGGTTGGCCGAACAGTACCATCTCGTGCAGGTACTTCTGGAATGTTTCGACCGTCTTCATCGCCCTGCGAAGTTTCCCCGACTCCTCAGGGCTCAGGCTCGCAGGATCGACATAGTTCATACTTCCCTGGCCCGTGTGGCTTAGCTGGTTCAGGATGCGAAAGCGGGCAAACAGGAGGTATGCCTCTATGAGATCCTCCGCCATCTCCTTTGTCATCATACCCATCTCCCTGATCCGTTTGATCCTCTTCAGGGTATTTGTCTCGTACAGTCCTTCAGTGAGCGAAAGAGCCCGGACGGACATCACAAGGGGCGACCATCCGAGAACCTTCAGATTGAATTTACCCTTATGGTCACCGCTTGTCTCCACCCTGAATTTATTGAAGAACCCGAGGGCGGTTGGCATCATGATGGAGGCTTCAGTGATCTGCTTCATGACACGCCTGTTCTCTCTCAGGAGGGAGAAGAACTGATCGAGGAGCGGCTTGAATTGCATCCGGTCCTCATGGATCGCGCGGGCATCGGTGAGAATGATGAGGTCGAGAAGCTCCAACGCGCCTTTCCCCCGGGTGAGGGTTTCCTCGATCCTGGCCTTCCAGTCCTCTTCAGAGCCGCGCCACTTTTCATTGGAAGGCATGATGCCCCCTTTGCATTTTTCGAACCCTGCCTCATGAAGCCTTTCCGTGACACGTCCGC
>JBEKJU010000357.1:0-3619 GCA_050011095.1 Syntrophorhabdales bacterium | reverse complement strand
GCCCGTAACAGTGAGTCACCCTTCAATCCAGATCGTCAGCCCCCGCGATTATCCCGCCTGGGACTCGATGATCCTCGATTTCCCCGATTGTTCTTTCTTCCACGGTTCTGCCTGGGCGCAGGTGCTGCGGGGTGCCTACGGCTACAAACCTCTGTACTTTACTATCTGTAACGGCGATGAGGTCCATGCGTGCCTTCCTGTCATGGAGGTCGATAGCATTATAACCGGCCGGCGAGGCATTTCGCTTCCCTTCACCGACTTCTGTGAACCCCTCGTATCTTCCCCCCGGCAGTTTGAAGAGCTGTTGGGGGGAGCGGTGGAATACGGTGAAAAGCGCGGATGGAAATTCCTTGAGATGAGAGGGGGAGGCTTCTTTCTCGACGGCAATCCTCCTTCATTCACCTACCTGCTGCATAGCCTGAAACTGACTGACGACGAAGAGAAGACCTTTTCCCGCTTCAGGGAGAGTAACCGGAGGAATATCAGGAAATCCCGGGAATTCGGTGTCAGGGTGCAAATCCTGACCACAGAGGAATCGGTCAGGCAATTTTACAAATTGAATCAACGAACCAGGAAGGAGCATGGTCTGCCGCCCCAACCCTACCGTTTCTTTGAAAAAGTCCACGAACACGTTATCTCGAAAGGGTACGGGTTCATAGCGGCGGCCGTCCACGGAGACGCCGTCATTGCCGCCTCCGTCTACTTTCATCTCGGTAAGGCCGGGGTCTACAAGTACGGGGCCTCCAACAGGCGGTATCAACATTTGCGGCCCAATAATCTCGTGATGTGGGAGGCCATCAGGTGGTACATCAGGAACGGCTACACAAGCTTGTCCTTCGGAAGGACAGATCTCGATCACGCGGGCCTGAGACAGTTCAAGGCCGGCTGGGGCGCCACGGAGCGATTGATCAGCTATTACCGGTACGGTGTCGGAACCGGGCGCTTCATGACTAACGGGAGCGGAAAAACAAAGGGCATCACCAGCAAGGCAATGTCCCTCGCGCCTCTTTCGCTTTTGAAGGCGGTCGGGTCTTTCTTGTACAAGCATATGGGATGATATGGTGAGACATTCCATTATGCCTTCAAACCTGGCCATGGCTTTCAACAACTTCTACTATCACGCGCGTCCTTACATTCCCCGGTCTTTCCAAATAGCGGTTCGTCGGGCGATTGTAAATCACAAACGGGCCCTCTACGCCGACACGTGGCCCATTAATCCTAAAGCCGCCACCCCTCCCCCCGGCTGGCAGGGTTGGCCGGATGGAAAACGGTTTGCCTTTGTGATTACCCATGACGTCGAGACGGTCAAAGGGGTTGAGCAATGTCCGCAGCTCGCCGATATGGATCGTGGGTACGGCTTTCGATCATCCTTCAACTTCGTTGCGGAGGATTATGAAATTCCGAAGGGGCTTCGGGAGGGGCTTATCCGTGACGGTTTCGAGATCGGCCTTCATGGTCTGACCCACGGAGGGAACCTATACGGATCGAGAAAGAAATTCGAGGCCGATTCCCTAAGGATCAATCGACATTTAGAGGAATGGAACCTCTCCGGTTTTCGGACACCGTCGATGTTTCATAACCTCGACTGGATGAAATCCCTGCGCATGCTGTATGATTCGTCAACCTTCGACACCGATCCGTTTGAGCCCCAATCCGACGGTCTCGGCACGATCTTTCCCCGATGGGTTAGTGCAAACGGCACTGGTAACGGTTACGTAGAGCTTCCATACACGCTCCCGCAGGACTTCACGCTCTTTGTCATTATGGGACAGAAAGAGATCGACATCTGGAAGGCCAAGCTCGATTGGATCGCCGCGGCCGGGGGCATGGCCCTGTTGCTCGCCCATCCCGATTACATGAGCTTCGACGGCAGGACTGCCAGGTTAAAATATCCCTCAGACTACTACACGCGCTTTCTTGAATACGTGAAGGGCAAATATGAAGGGCAATACTGGCACGTTTTGCCACGGGATATTGCGGGATTCCGCAGGAACGCCGCGAGCCGGCATTCACCCGACCCCGGCCGCGAAATCTTCACGCTACAGCCTTTAACCCGCGCGCAGCCCGCGACACCCGATCGCAGACCTCGACGTGTCTGCATGCTCTCATACAGTTTTTATGATGTCGACGCGCGGGTCAGTCGATATGCGGAGACCCTCGCCCGGAGGGGCGACCACGTCGACATCATAGCGTTAGGGCAGGAAGGCCAGGCCGATTTCGCCCGGATTAACGGCGTAAATGTCTTTCGAATTCAGAAACGGGAACGCAATGAGAAAGGGAAAATGTCCTTTCTTCTACGCCTGTCGAAGTTCTTTGTCAAATCATCGGTCTTCCTAAGCCGCAAGCATCGCATAGAACCGTACGACTTGATCCATGTCCACTCCGTGCCTGATTTCGAGGTCTTCGCCGCCTGGCTGCCCAAGCTCACGGGCGCAAAGGTGATCCTCGATATTCATGATATCGTTCCCGAGTTTTATGCCGCGAAGTTTGGAACAGGTAAAGATTCGTTCCTCTACAAGATGCTGGTCCGTGTAGAGCGACTCTCCGTGCGCTTCGCGGATCATGTGATCATCTCCAACCACCTTTGGCGGGAGAGGCTACTCCGCTCGGCACATAACGGGAAATGCTCGGTTGTGATGAATTATCCGGACCCGAACGTGTTCTTTCCTCGAAGCAGAACACGGAACGACGACCGGTTCATCATGGCTTACCCAGGCACCCTTAACCGGCATCAAGGGATCGATATAGCCATCCGCGCATTCGCGAGCGTGAAAGACCGGATACCTCACGCCGAGTTTCATATCTATGGCAGGGGAGATATGAAGGCCTCCCTCTGTAGTATGAGCGAGGAGCTTGGCTTGCGCGGCAGGGTAGTATTGCACGACATGCTTCCCAAAGAGGAAATCGCCGAAATTATGGCCAACAGCGATCTCGGGATCGTGCCAAAGCGAAACGACTCCTTCGGGGGAGAGGCCTTCAGCACAAAATCACTGGAATTCATGCTGCTGGGTGTTCCGCTTCTCATCTCGGGCACAAAGATCGACCGGCACTACTTCAACGATTCGGTGGTAAGGTTTTTCGAGCCCGAAGACGAAGAGAGTCTCGCAACGGCCATGGTGGAGCTGGTCAGGGACGAAAGCCTGCGGAGGCGCCTGGTCGAGCGGGCAAGCGCGTTCGTAGCCCGGAAATATGACTGGGAGAAGCAGAAGGAGCGTTATTTCGATTTGGTGGACGGCATCTCTATCTCTTAAAGGGGACAATATGCTTCAGCAATGCGCCTATGGATCCGTTGTGCTCCATCCCTGCCGATGGAGCGCATTCCGAAGCGGGGCGATCGTTCTCACCATCGCATCGAGGGCCAGGGCAGCGGAAGCAAGGATAAGAAAAAGACCGGCAATCGCAGCCGGAATGGAAATTTGAGCGACATCAAGGAGATGCTTGCCCCACCCTGTCCGCATTCAAGTGATTATAGGTTCGGTTTGTGGAAAGTCAAGTCCCATATTGCCGGTAAGGGCTCGGAAGGAAATAAATGAGTCAGATGGCGAAGGATTTTTGGCCGATCGGCGAGGCGCGGAAAGGCCAAATGTACTGGATGTACATGACCTTTTCGCAACGAAGC
>JBEKJU010000356.1:0-3623 GCA_050011095.1 Syntrophorhabdales bacterium | reverse complement strand
TTACTCTGTCGCAGCTTAGGATTTTGTTGAAGGTGGTTCTGCCCATACGGCGTTATGATGCTACAGCCTGTATCGCCATGGTAGCCTGGATTCAGAAGAGGAACCATGTGGCCTACCTATCGCACAGAAAATGGAAACTGGCTCTCGTACGTCAGGTATCGTTGTGGGGCTAACTTCATAGCGCCGAGAGATTAGTAACCGTTAGGTCTGAATGCCTCCGTTGTTCTTCTTCACATCCTTCGCCTTTTTTGCGCTAACTACCAGATCGTGAGCTAAAGAAGAAGGGATAAATGGGTGACACTCCTGAGAGGGAGAAAGGAGTGAACCCATGGAAGATGTAGCAGAGGTTAAGAAAAAAAATAAGGGGAAAGAAAGTCGGTACGGGAAGTGGTATGGATTTGAGTTCAAACTTCGCTGTGTGAAGTTACGGTTGGAAGAAGGGATCCCGATTTCTTTGTTGTCAAAAGAAGCGGGAGCCAGCAAAGATATCATTCATCGTTGGGCAAAAGCGTATCAGGAACGGGGAGAAGCTGGGTTGCAGAATGGGGTTCCCCCGGCGCGGCGCCGGCGGAAACTTCCCGAACCTGTGCGAGAGAAAATCGTCGAGATCAAGAAACAAGAACCCCTTTTTGGAGTCAAGCGGATTTCCCATCTTTTGAAGCGTGCGTTCTTCCTCAGCGCTTCTCCGGAGACGGTGCGGCGGACGCTGGCGGCCGAGTCATTGACCGTTCCCCCCAGGAAGAAACCTCATCGCAACATTACCCATCCTCGTTCTTTTGAACGCTCCACCCCGAATCAATTGTGGCAATCAGACATCTTCACGTTTCGTCTGGGGGGCCGCTATGCCTATTTGATCGGGTTTATCGATGACTACTCGCGGTATATGCGTGCGGTGGTGGTTGACATTTCAAAAGGCCGTTCCTGGGAAGAAATATAATATTCAACAGACGTGTGTAAAGAAGTGGGCAGAGCAAAGAAGCAACAGTACAAGCAGGGGAGGGACACCATGAGGAGTGAACTTTTCCAGGAACTTTCTAGAAAGTATCCGCCCTTTCTGCGTCAGAAAGAATATTGTGAGTTGACAGGTAAAGCCGAGTCCACGGCTGAACAGGACCGGCTCTATGGTCGTGGAGCGCCGTTTATCCGCATGGGACGTAGCATTCGGTACCGACTTGACGATGTTGTTACTTGGCTTGAGAGCCTGCCCCGTTACAACTCTACGACAGAAGCCGATAACGGCTAATGAGTGAAAAATGTCCGACCCGCCTTGGGCTATAAAGCGGGTTTTCTCTCTCGAAGTTACCTATATGTTACCTATGCTGGCAAGGTGCATCAAAATACAGCTTCTAACTACTCTACATTATTGGTGGGCCGCGTAGGATTCGAACCTACGACCTCCTGATTAAGAGTAAAGTGCTGCCGTTTACTTTTCCCTCTGTTCCTCGATACTTATGACCTTGCCGTTGGCCTCTGCCTGCAATTTGCCTGCAAAATGCAATTTGTCCATGGCAGCTCTGAGGTGCTCCGGCGAAAGGTGCGTGTAGATGTCCGTTGTCGAAAGCTGCGCGTGTCCGAGGATCTCCTGTATCTGTTTCTGGGGCACACCGAGCATGGCCAAGTGGCTGGCGGTCGTGTGGCGCAGATCGTGCAGCCTCAAGTCGAGGCCTGCGGCCTTCGCGGCGCGCTCGAAAAGGTGCGTGACCGTACCTACCCCTCGCCACCTCGGAAAAACGAACCCCTCGGTCTTTTCCATGGCTCCTATTATGTCTTTCAGGTCTTCCGGGGTGGGGATAATCTTGACCCTTTTGCCTTTCGTCTTCCGGATGACGATTACATTCTCGAGCACATCGGTCCACTTCAGATTGACCAGCTCCGCACGCCGGCAGCCTGTATAAAGATACCAGTAGACCATAACGGCGAATTCGGGATCTTTGATAGCGTTAAAGAGGGCCGTGAATTCCTTTTCGCCGTTCAGGTAGTGGGGTAGCCTCTCCTGCTCCACGAGCTGTTTGATCTTCGCGTAAGGGTTCTTCTTGATGTACTCCCATTCGACAGCTTGCGAAAAAGCGGCCTTAAGATGGCGGATATAGACATTCACGGATGTCGCTTGAGCTCCCTGGTCGAGCAGGTCCGTATGAAATTGATCCAGGGCCTTCTGACTTATCATGTGGAGCGGCTTGTTGCCTAGGTGATCGAGGAGCTTCCGAAGGGCAAGGGAGTCGGCCTTGACGGTTGCGGGCGCCTTCCGCTTCATCCTGTACTCGATATACTCCTTTTTGAACTCCTTAAGCGTGATGTTGCTGCCGGCCTCCAGTTGAATAAGCCTGCCCTTCAGTACTTCCTCCTGGACTTTCTTGAAAATCCTCTTCGCCTGGGCCTCATCGCCGGTCATCAGGCTTTTTTCCTTGCCCCTGCCGAAGCTGATGTACCAGACGCCGCTGGCTTTTAGCTTGTACAGCCTCATAGATTCCATTTTAACGGCTTCGGAGCACTCTTTCAACTATTTTCTCCACTTGTGCCTTGTCGGCCAGGTGAAACGCATCGATGCTTTCCCGATCAACGAACCACTTCCCGCCCTTAAGACTGCCGTATATTTCTCCAGCCTCAATGCGTTTCTTCAACGTCTTCTTCGCCATGCAAGTGTATTTTGCGGCGCTTGCAAGATCGAGCCAGCGAGGAGTGATGTCACTGCTCAAGGCCCGATCTCCAATTCAGGACCGCAGGAAATAACTCTCTGGGGGCCATCCATGCTCCTTCCATGTCGCGAACCGAGAGATTCAACCCACTGTAGCCGGACACTCCTCATCCATCGTCATGAGCACAGCTATGGCTACCAATCTGCTTCTTCCTTCCGGAGCGTCACTCTCCACCCCGACGACCGTCATGCGCTGTGAACCTTTAGGTTTCTCATCGTGGCGCCACTGACACTGCAATCTTAATCTGAATGTCGACATATAGAAGCAACACGAGCCTTCCTTCCCGGCCCTTTACCCTTTGTCCCCTCGACCGCTGTTAAAGGTCTGAAACCAATTCCCGACATCATCCCACGGCAACAGAATCGATTTTCTGAGCCTTCCCCTCTCGCGCTTTCCGCATCCTCGCTTTCGTCTCTTCGGACACCTTCCTTACCTTCACGGCGCCGCCCTTACGATACGGCATGAATACATGAAGCGGGCATTCCTCAACGTCGCAGTCCTTCCTGCCGTCCAGATAAAAGCCCGTGCACTGATAGCAATTGGCAAGGATACTTTCCTTCATGGTAAGCGCTTCTCCTCTGAGGAACGCAATCAATTCGCGTTTTCCCCGCGCCGTATTCCCGTGCTTCTTGATCCATTCGATACTCGTGGTTGTCATTGCCGCCTCTCCGGCAGGGCCGCCATGTCGGAGTGTCCGCCGTTGACGGACTTCTGAGCCGGGGAAACGGCACCCGCCTTCCTCATCGACCCAGATTTCCTGAATGTGAACCTCCGCTCAATGGCCGCCAAGACGGTAATAATGCAACCGGTCGTCCGCCTTGCCGGGCCATGCTCATACCACCCCTCCGAAGTCCTGCTCGAAAGCTCCTTGAAGGGAGACGCCCGGCCTCTCCGGTTTTTCGACCGGCACACCTTGTGCTTGGTGAT
>JBEKJU010000355.1:0-3629 GCA_050011095.1 Syntrophorhabdales bacterium | reverse complement strand
AACTGCATAGCCTTCCATGGGGGCGGCTTCCTTCAAGTCGCTGTATCAGAAGCGCCCCGCTTGGCAGCACGCCGATGCGTAAGGTTGCGTCGCGGGGCGCTCCAGATACAGCACTAAGACTTATCGTTCCCTATATGCGGTCGAGGCGATTTGGCATTATCTCAGGGACCCCACTGGCGTTGGCCGGGACGCGAAATCGATCATGCACTGAGACTTCATTGAGTCGGCACTCTGCGCTCAACATCTACAGAAGGTTAGATATTTCGAGCCAGTGGTACCAAGAATCCATTTCCTCATCAGAGAACTTGTTCCCTTTGATGGACCTGAACTCCCTCATAACGGATTCTTTGGCCGGCCTCCTTCCTGAAATTCCTTTTTGACGGGCATTTACGAAGTGCAATGTGGCAACCAGCTCGAGCGTTTCTGGCTTCGAAGGTCCTAGAACTTGGACAATCGAGTCGATTATCGGTCTATATCCCGCCGCTTCATCTAGGAATTGTTTAGAAAACTCGTTTGCGTTCGCGCCCACCGTGTACGAGCTATAGGACCCAGTATAACTCAGGTCCTGAAGTGCTTCATCCGCAAGGAGCGCCGTGGCAGACCTCGTGACCTCCTCCGAATAGGGGCCGAAGTTATATATCTCAAACGAGCACGGGATTGGGACGCCTACCGCCTTGCAGAAATATACGAGCTTCTGCAAAGCGGTTCTTCCCAGATAACCGGAGGGTTTGAGCGAATCAAATGACTTGACCACTTCTGTTACGTACGCGGATCGGAGATCGTTTGAGAAAAGTAGAGACATCGTCTTAACCTGCCATCTGCCGGTTCATCGCGGCTGCTATTTCGGGGAGATTGTTGGTTGGCGAAGAAGCGAATACCCTCACATTTCTAAACTTCTTTGGAATGACGCTAAGGATCTTACTTGCTTCACCAATCGGTTTTGGGGAAGCCCCTCGTTTCGCAACGTAAATCGGGTCCCAACCGGAATCTTCTTCGTTATCGGAAGCCACAAGCTGCTTGTGAATTGAAGCTGCTCCATCATCGATAATGAGATCCACGTCGGGGAAGTCCGCTCTGAGATTCTCAAAGGCAACTTTAGTTTTTTTCATTACCAAGACGTTTGCACTATCGCCAGTCTCATAGACCTGTCGATGGTGATCTCTTTCAATGATTCGCCTGGCCAACTTGCTTCTGGGGCCATCCTTCAACGACTCGGCCTTCATTTCGACGAGCAGATCCATATCGTCGTATTTGAGTATGTCTTCCGTTACCTTGTAGTGTTCCTTCCCCCAAGTGGCCATAAATTCCGTCAGATATCTATCGTAGATACGGCGAATTCGATGGAAATAGACCTGCGTGCTCATTTGGTAGCGCGCCAGTATAAGAGCCTCAAATACATGTTCGCCTCCAGGTTCAAGGCCTATCTGGATTTGTTTAGTCTCCGGATTCACAATTACTGTGAGCGCCTCGATCAAGCGATGGAAATCGAAATGCCCGTAGTCCACCCCGCAATGCAGCGAGTCTCTTCGGAGATAATCGGTGCGATCCATGTCAATTTCGCTCACAACAAACTGCCGTAGGAATGTTACCTCCGGCTTCTTTTCCATCAACCTAACCAGCAAGTTAGACATACCCGGGAAAAACCGATCGTTAAGTTGCTCTCCGAGAACGTCCCGAATGACGTGAATCGAGACTTGCTCGTGGTCCCTCACAGGAAGTGCGGATTCGGCGGCATGCGAAAATGCCGGGTGCCCAATGTCATGCAGTAGGCCCAACATCCGAACAACTTGCTTCCCCTTAACGAGGGGCCGATCTGCCAACTCTGGTAACTTCGCGAGTTCATCAGCTACATCTTTGGGGTGCTTAGTCGATATCGCATCAAATGCCCTCGTAGCCATTTCCATTACTCCGAGAGAATGTTCAAAACGGCTGTGCATCGCGCCCGGGTAGACATAGCAAGTAAGCGCCAGTTGCTTAACATTTCTCAAGCGGCGAAATGCTGCATGGTCAATGAATGAGCGTTCGTTGACCGAATAGTGAATAAAACCGTGGACAGGGCATCTGATCTTGTTGGTCGGTTCATCGGCCGTACTCAGATAGTCTGCCATAAATGCGAAGAAAAAGCGAATATTTGGGCTCGGTTCCCTGAGGCTAACCGTCTTTGCTGTTCTAGCAGTTTCCAACAAAACCTGCATAGATAATTGTGCAAAACCGATCCATAATGGTAATTCTAAATGGCTTATTTTTTTGGACTTCTTCTTGCTGTGGGCCCGTTTTGGCCCAGGACGCTTCAGAACGGCGCGGTGGGTACTTTTCACCTTTCGTCCGCGTGACGGGATTGGATCTCTGCCTTGGGGACGGAAGGAGATTGTCAAGGCACAGAAGAAACGCCCTAAAGCGCGCGTTTTGCAAGAGTCGGAAATGCTTCCGCAATCGACTCTGCAGAAATGGAATATCAGCTTGACGCAGAAGGCCCGCGGCCGGATGTCGATATTTGCGGGTGGCCCATGCCTAATCAACCACAAATGGGCGAGTGGCAAAGGTCTCGGCTCCGAGACCTGGGTTCGCACGACCCCTTCCAGCCGCGGATCGCTCCCCATAAACGCCGATTTGGCCGGTAGCGATTCTCGCTTTATACCAACTTGCCATTTCGTGAGTCATACGGCGATGAGTCCATGCCTGCGAGCCTGCGTCCAGAAGGACTCGATTTCGACGGTTGCTTGTTTGCCGGTTGCGTAGTGTCGGAAACTTGACCAGTGCCAGTCTTCCGGTTTTTCGGCCAGTCAGCGCTTCAGGGGTTTCGGTGCATTTATCTCAGCTTGGATCTCTCACGGACGGCGCGACAACTCGAAATTCAAGGTTCGGCGAAGCATCTGAGGGCCGGGACGCCCTCAGGACAGCCGGTCTGGAGACCGGCGCTACAATTCATCGGCGACTGGTGAGTGGTGCGGAGTAGAGGCGGTCGCATGAATGCCGGGCGGAAAAACGAGGACGGCCATCAGGGGGCTAAAGCGGCTGCGGAATGAGTCCAGGATTCGGGCTCGGTCGACGAAAAGCATACCTCAGGGGCTGAAGCCCAACCTCCTTTTTTGAGCGTTTTGCGGCACGACTGAAGTCATGCCCTGTTACAAAGCGCTTTCGGAGTCCTCAGGCTTTCGGGGGCGGGATGCGCGCTTGCAATTTAGCGCGGGGACTTGGGTGGTTTTTGCGTGGGGCGCTTGGGCTTGGAGGCGGCAGAGTCGGGGGCGGCTTCGTGGGTGCTCTCGTCTTCGAGGGGAGTAAAGAAGCGCATGCCTTCCTGAGTGTGTTCGCCGAGAACGTGGAGGCGGAGGAAGTTGGTGGAACCGGACTTGGTACGGGTGCCGGCCACGATGGCGATGACCTCGCGGGCTCTTACATAGCCGTTCTGGAGGAGCAGGCTTTCGGCGCAATCGACCAGGGCCTCGGTGGTGTTGATTTTGGGACAGCGGATGGGAGTTGTTCCCCAGAGGATGTTGAGGCGATTGATGGTGACCTCGACGGGCGAGAGGGCGAAGATGGGCGTGGAGGGGTGGTATTTGGAGAGCTGGCGGGCGGTGGTTCCCGACTCGGTGAAGAGGGCGATGCCGCGCAGGTCGAGATCGTCGGCG
>JBEKJU010000354.1:0-3633 GCA_050011095.1 Syntrophorhabdales bacterium | reverse complement strand
ACCCTGTCAGGGCCGACGTCTGTTAACAGGCCAAAAAGGCTCGGCGGGGAGTACTATCTACAGCATCATCCGCAAGGGACCAACACCGCCGTTTTTGGTACCCGTTTGAGCGGCGCCAACACAGTATGACCGACGCAGGATAAATCACGTCGCCAATTTTGCCGGTGTGGCACGGTACTTATATGCCTCCGTAGACCGCAGAGGACTTGACTATTCAACTACTGAATCATTTATTCACTAGGGGCCATGTACATCCAATACTACGGTTTCTCTGGAAATCCTTTCAACATAACCCCCGACCCCATGTTTCTCTACTTTACGGAAGCTCACCGCGAGGCGCTTGCGGCACTCGTCTACGGCATCAAGGAGAGGAAGGGCTTCGTGCTGCTCACCGGAGAAGCGGGAACGGGCAAGACGACCCTTCTCTACCGGCTCATAGACAATCTGAACGGGCAGGTGCACACAGCCTTCATTTTTAACACATGCACGACATACGGGGGGCTGTTGAGAAATATCCTGTCGGAGCTGGGACTATCCGTGACGGACGAGGACACCTTCGTCCTTGTCGATCGGCTCAAGCGCTATCTGATGGAACGCTACGCCGAGGGCATAATCGTGACTCTCATCATAGACGAAGCGCAGAACCTTTCCGAAGATGTACTGGAGAACATCCGTCTTCTCTCGAATCTGGAGACACGCACGGCTAAGCTCCTGCAGATCGTGCTTTGTGGCCAGCCGGAGCTTGAAACAAAGCTCAATACGACGGGCATGAGACTGCTCAGACAGAGGATAGCGATACTGCGACGCATCGGACCGCTCAGCGATGCCGAATGTCGGGATTACGTGGAATACAGGTTGAAGATAGTGGGCGGCAATGCAGCTAGTCTGTTTACGCCCGGCGCCTTGTCCTTGCTCTGGATCCATTCCCGGGGAATCCCCCGCATCATCAACGTGATGTGCGACAACGCCCTCCTCCTCGGCTTCACCGCCTCATGCAAGAAGATCGATGAGGCCATAATGCTCGATGTCATCAGTGACTTCGAGTGACGTGGGTTATCCCACGGCCTTTCAGCCGTTCCTTTAGACCCGGTCTCACGAAAGACAGGGGACACGTTTATTCGACCGTCTCAGGATTGGGTCGATTGCAACGGTTCTGAATACACGTTCAAGGCCAAACAGAATACCCCAAACGCCGCCCCGGAAAGCCAGCGAGATCACGACCGGCACCCTGAACGGATGATGGGTCGGCGCAATCGGGAAAGGCCCGAATAGGGCTACCCCGGCCCAATAGAGCAGGGCCAACATCAACTGATGAAAGACGAGGGTGGCAAAAAAACCTGCAACAAAACCGAAGCATACCCATGTCGGAACAGAAACAGCTCGGTCGGCCATCAAAACCTCCCTAAACTCCGGTACAAAAATTACTTGACAGCAATTGACCGCAGTTCTACTATATAGACATAACGTCTTACATATGGAGTATAAGTCCAAATGGGAGTTCTGGAACGAAGAAAGCGGGAGAGGGAGGTAAGACGGGAATTGGCCATAGACGCGGCGATGAGCATATACGAAGAGGACGGCTACCATTCGATTACCATGGAAAAAATAGCGGAGCGGTCAGAATTGAGCCGGGCCGTGCTCTATCTTTATTTCAAGAACAAGGAGGAGATACTGATAAGCGCCATAGTATCGCATGCCGACTATTTCGCGGGTCTCCTGCAAAAAATGTACGATAACCGGGAGAACATCAAGGAAGAACTGTTGGAAAAACTATGGGAATGCTTTCAGAGGTTCTATGAAAAAGACCCCGTGGCCTTTACCGCGTGGCAGTATTTTCACCAGAGCGAGATGATCGGCAACCTCCCCGCGGAACTGCGCGACATCCTTCACGAGGCGGGCGCGAAGGTGGTTGCCCTCCAGCACAAGATAGTCGGGTACGCCGTGGCGGAGAAGATTTTCGTTCAGTGCGATCACAGGGCGCTCTCGGAGGTCATATGGTCCTCGTTCTTAGGGATCGTCTATACCGAACGGAGCAAGAACGTCCTTTCTCACAAAAACCACATGGCTACTACGCAGGATATCGCGAGAAAGGTTTTAGCACGGGGCGTTATCAATCCGTCCCGCAAAAACGGAGAGAGTGATGCGGGGCGCGCGAACGCCTGATCACGGAAACGGAATGCCGAAGAAGCTTGGTTATCGCGAAATGGCAGGAACTGGCGGAAAAACTTTTTTTTGCCTATCGTTATATATATGTAACGATAACGATAGGCAAAAGGGCCGGACAATAGGAGGCGCGCCTTTATCATATCTCCATGGAAGAGGGAAACGGGCGGCGCCTGCTTCGCATCCGCTCATGTCGGGAAACGCTGTTCCCTCAGACATACAGACGGTTTCAGGAATAGCTGAGAAAAACAGAAACGAGAAAGGAGGAGCCATGAACACAAGCGCAGATGCACGGAGCAGATTTTCTGAAGGACTCATGTCGGCCACGGGAGAGGAGAGACGGGAGACCGCCTTTTCCAATGGGCAAGGAGCCGTAGGGGTGATGAGCGGACGGACGGCGTCGCGGGGAACGGCAATAGGTCGGGCCGCACTGGTAATGGACAAGGACGATATTGTCCGCGTGAAAGAGGGTGCAATAATAATCTCCAAGACAGCTTCGCCGGAACTTGCGATGGTCATCACGAAGGCGCGTGCCCTAGCCACGGAACATGGGGGCCAAGGGGCCATAGCTTCGGGGTTCGCGCGACAATATGGCATTCCCGCGGTAGTAGGCGTCGCGGGCCTTACCAAAGTGATCAAAGACGGAGATCTGGTACGGGTCGACGGGACGAAGGGGACCGTGGAAATCATGCTGCTTACTGTCCTGACGCCTGCCCGGGTAAAGGCACAGATCGAGGCCGAGCAGAGGGAAGAGAGGGGGTGAAAGAGGTGTGATCGTCGTAACATCCCGGCAATGGGGGTCGGAGGGGCGATCGGAAGGCCGGTACGCACCGGACCGACCTTGCCGGGGCGTGGGATCGCATGCAAATCGGCGTCATCGTGGACCCGGCGTTGAGGATAATCGCCGATCTGAAATCCAATGTGGTCGTAGACGCCATGATGGCAGGTGAAATCTGGGGACGTGGAAGTACGAAGCCCCTTGTCATCGGGGTGGACCCAAGTTTTTCCGCGCTTCATATAGTCCACGTGGTGGTGGAGAGCAAGCATGGGGCGCAACCTCGGACAGGCCATCTACAACGGAGCGGGGGGATCTTACACAGGCATTCCGGGTCTGTCGGCAGGGTTCAGCCGGGAGAGGGTGTTCCGTTCGCCTCACGGGGGCGTGGTACGCGATGTAAAATCGACCGGCGACGCGGTAATGACGGGGGATACGGCCCTCTAGTCGATGCCACACCGGTCTCGGCGGTCATGGACGGCATCGTGCGGGGCCTTACCCGGGAGATTCAGGTCAGGGCAGACGAGAAGATAGGCCCATGAAGCCAGCGGAATTATAGAAGAAAGATGTCTTTCAACTTGCGGATTCCCTGCAGCTTGCTGCAGGGAGAATCTTTTTCCGCTTCGCTCCGCCGGCAATTATTTGGGACACCCACTTCGCGCGACCCACTGTGTGGGTACCCCGCGGTCGCCCCC
>JBEKJU010000353.1:0-3654 GCA_050011095.1 Syntrophorhabdales bacterium | reverse complement strand
TCATGGACGACCCCAATTCTTCGTTCACACAGCTTTTCGGCGTCATAAGATACGACCAGGCTATTTGTTCAAAAATCATCAGCATCGCCAATTCCACCTACTACAGCAGAGGGGCCTCGGTAACGCGATCCAGTCTACGGAGTTCGGGGCACAGAGGGCAACATGCTCACCCGGCTTTATTCCCATGGCGAGGAGTCCCGTCGCGATCCGGTTTGCCTGATGGTTAAGTTGATCATAGGTGATTTCCCTGCCATCCTCCCTGAGGGCCGGTCGGTCGGGGAAGAAGAACGCGGTAGCCTCCAAATTAGTCGCAAGATTCATAATTCACCCTGTCTGGAAATTCGTCTCATCGTATTCCGATACCGTGGACTGTCGATACCGGTTCGCAATCATATCGGCGCATTCCCAAGGCGCACAGCCACAAGGCGGTCCTCCTTCATATGACGTTGTCCTCACGCAGCCTTAGGGCAAGATTTTTGCCTTTCTCGTAAGCCGAAGCCCCTTCTATGAGAACGCGGCATCTTTTGACCGTGGAAGGGTGCCTCAGCAGAACAATATCCCTCGCTCTCGGCCGGGAAGGGTCGACATCGAGGTCCGATGCCTTCCACACCGTCACCGGCTTCTTCCGGGTGTCCTGGATCGCTTTGAGCGTGGCGAGCCTGAGGTCCCCCGCTTCGCTGCTCACCGTGACGAGCGCCGGCATTGGGATCCAGCATCGCCTTTACCTGCCTCAACCATACGTCGTAGTTGTCGTAGAGGGGACCAAAGTTCTGGTGCACGTGGCTGGCCCATTCGACCTGAAGCCGTGCCCCGAGGTGCGGAACTCCAAAACTCCTGAACGCCCCGTTCGGATCTTCCGATTTTTGCGCCACTTCCCGTAATGCCTGAAGCGAATCGTGATCCCAGGGGCCGTAGAAAGAGACGTTCTCCTCGTGAAAACCAACGGAACTGTGCTCGTTTGGACAAAGAAACATCTCGACCTCGCCAAGCTGCTGAAGCAAACCCTTCTCCATATAGGGTTTTATCATGGCCTCGGCGGTTCGACGTACGTTTAACGCCATATCCGGACTGACATCGCAGGTCGGAGATACGAAGAAGTCGCCGGTGCGCCGGAAGGCTGCCGTGACAAAGCCGAAGTGCCACATCGCGGCCGCGAACAACCCTGCCTGGTCGGAAGGCGGTATGGGCATCGGTCCCCCCTTCAGTTGCCCGGTGATTTCCATCAGGCATTTCTCGCGGTAGTCCAGCCCTCTGGGGGTGTCGGCCCCTATCACAAGGGCTACCGCCTCGGAGGCGATCTTTGTGAACTCTATCCCCGCCGCCTTCATCTTTTGTATTTCCACCCATTGCTCGTCGTTCCCTTCCGCGTAGGGAAAGATGAGTGCCCCCATCAGGGCCGTGCAGATCTCCGATTGCCCAATCCTGATCAAGGCCTCGAACATGTCGTCCTGACTCGGGAACTCCATGATGAATACCTTGTACCCCTGGGGCACCTCGCTTAAGCGTTTTCCCGAAGGCGGCACACCGGGGTCCGCAACGAACTTCACTTCCGCCGGGCCGTACCATGGATACAACTTCACGCTTGCTTTTGTGATAATGCCGTGCCCTCCGTTTGCCCCTGAACGGCCGCGCGGCACCCCTCTCAGGCCTAATCCCGGACCCTCCGCGCTGAACCAGCCCGTTCCGGCCTCCGCCGAGCCCATGGTCAGCAGGTCGCCCGTGGGCAGCATCCACTCGACCCCGAGGACGTTTCTGCCCAGACCGCCCGTGCTGACCATGGTGGTCCCTGCGCCGAAGTGACAGCAGGGGCCCGCGATAACGCCCGCGCTGGGTCCCGCTCCGATAGAGCCCACGGTAACGCCGTGTCTCATTGCCTCCCTCTGAAGCCTGTAGATGTTGACGTAAGGTTCCACCACGGCATGCATGTTTTTCACATCGATCTCGACGATGCGGTCCATCCTCTTGAGGTCAAGAAGGATGGCTCTCTCATTCGCGAGCGCGAAGGCCACGATCTCGAACCCGGACGAAAAGGGCTTGAAAAGAATGTGGTACCTGTTGCATGCCTTTACTATCGCCTGACATTCCTCGGTGCTTGCCGGCATAACCACGGCGGCGGGACGAGTCGAAAACTTCTGGTCAAAGACCGCCTTGTGTCCCCAGCACTGGGTATAGGTGTCGAGAATGGCCGGTTCCCGGGTAATATGCTCCGGGCCGACGATATCTTCCAATGCTTGATATTCCGTATCCGTTAATGCCATGTTCACACCTCCTTATTCCATCGCCTTCTGGACCAGTTCTATGATGTCATAGACCTCGATCCTCGGTGCACCCTCTTCCATGGCATCGAGGAAGTTTCGTCGACACCAGCCGCAGGCTGAAACGAGGGCCCCGGCGCCCACCGCCTTTGCCTCTTTCAACCGCTCCCCCGCTGTCCAATGTGCGAAGTCAGGATAGGCGTCCCTTACCCCGCCCGCGCCGCAGCACCAGGCCGATTCCCTGGTTCTATACATCTCGACGAGCCTGATGCCGGGGATGCTGGTCAGGATATCCCGTGGAATGTCATAGACCACTCCCGCGCCACGGCAAAGCTTTTGGGGAACACGTTTCCATGCATGGCGAGGTGTTTTTCCCAGCGGATAAGTTCAATCAGCTGCCGAACGAGAATCCACAGCAGATATACCAGGTCTGGTGTAACAATACAGCCCCATGCTAAGCCGCCGGTAGTGCCACTTCTCAGATAACAGGTGGGGCGCTCGCGCGCCTTGGGGCAAGCTCCTTGTCAAGCAAGGGGAGTGAGGGCCAATGGAACATAAAACCTGAGCAAGGATCTCTTCACGGGGTGTCATCACTTTGCATTTCTGGATTTCTCAGGGGTCTGAGTTCGCCACGAACGTTCCTTTCCGGAGGAGAGAAGGCGTAGCGACCAAGCACGTTGATGTCATGACCGGGTGGCGACAGTCGAGCAGCCCCTTCGTCGCGGACCGGGAAACCCTCGGACCGGAGTTGATCTATGGCGGCGTTCGTATAGATGGTGTTGGGGAAGAAGTGTACGACTTATCCGCAACGCAATGTTTCGTGTAGGGACGAGCTCAGTGATCTTTCTGGATCATTTCGTTTAAGTCCTTTCCGACCTTGAAATAGGGAAGCCTTTTTGCCGGCACCTCGATTGTTTCACCGTTCTGCGGATTTCTCCCCTTGTAGGGCTTGTAGGACCTGAGCGAGAAGTTTCCGAAACCCCTTATCTCAACCCTCTCACCGCTGATGATCGCCTTTTTTATAATGTCTACAATGGCATTCACCGCTAACTTCGCCAATTTCTGGTTAACATGGGCCTGTTCTGAAAGCTGGTTGGCTATACGTGTCTTGGTCATATAAGGAACCTCCTCCACGGCCTATCTATGTTCCAACACATGGTTGTAGACATTCCCGAACATCTTCACTTGCCTTCCTCGGGCAGTTTTTCCCGCCTAGCGGGAGAGATAATTCATTGAAATCGAGCACGAATGTCTCGCCTTTCTGCGAATGCGTCCGGATGAACTACCCCGCAGCAAGCTGCGAGGTATCAAAGGCATTAAAAATCGAAGAGCGTGAGCTGACCTCGATGTATCTGATGATACGTTCTGCCCTGCTTCTGCACGTACTCCTTGATTACCC
>JBEKJU010000352.1:0-3661 GCA_050011095.1 Syntrophorhabdales bacterium | reverse complement strand
TTTCTTCTTCACCTCGTCCGGCAGGGAGAGCATCATGATGTAGTGGGTCGGGACCAGGGAGGTGAAGGTGATCTTGTGGTCGGAAAATGTCTTGAGCAGGTTTTCCGAGTCGAAGCTCACCATGTTGTATGCCATGATCGTTGCCCCCACCCACGTATTCACGAAAGAGTAGTTAAGCGAGTTGATGTGGCAGCACGGCATGACGAGGAGCGTCGTATCGTCGAAGCCGAAGTCATGGTCGTAGATCATGATGAAATACTGGGAAAAAAGGGACCTGTGGCTCTTCATGACGCCCTTCGGCTTGCCCGTGGTGCCGCTCGTGTACATGATGATCCAGATGTCCTCGCCGTCGACCGAGGTGACCGGCTCTTCGGGGCTCGCGGCCGATAGCGCGTCCTCGTAGGAGACAAAGCCGTCGTAGTGGGGATTGTCCACGGCATAGGAGACATACTTCCCGACGGTCGGAAGATTCTTCTTCATCTTGCCGACCATGTCGATCCACGGGAACTCCTTGCCGTCCTTCTGGTCCTTACCACCCTGTACAAGAAAGACCTTACACTCGCTGTGGTTGATGTTGTACTCCATTTCAGGTGCGGAAAGCCGGAACATTATGGGCACGACGATGAAGCCGCCCTTTGCCGCGGCAGCGTAGATCTCCAGCCACTCCACGCAGTTGTAGCCGAGGGCCGCGAATCTGTCGCCCTTCTTCATGCCCATGTCGGCCAGGGCGTTGGCGAGCCGGCACGACCGCTCGTTCCATTCCTTGAAGGTGTAAGACTTGTACAGGTCCTTGGCGCCTATCTTGTTGGGCCACTTGCCGGCGTTGACCCTCAGTATATCCTTGGCCGTCATCCAATAACCGCTGTCCATGATTTTCCTCCTTGTTTCCTCTATGGTATTTTGTCGTAGCGTCGACCACCGGAATCCCGGCCCGTGCCGATCGCTCCCTGGCTGTATGCTTGTCTATTTCCGTCCTTCTGCGCTCATTTTCGCTTCGTCTCCAGCGTCTCAATGAATGCGTCGATCCTGTTGTGGGTGTCCGCTTCGTTGTAGGAGCTGATATCCACAATGTCCCCCTCCATGATGAGGGTGGGCACATCCCCGTACACCTTTTTCAGGACCTGCGCCTGCTGGACGATGCCCGCGTGCCAACTCCGGCACGAGAAAGCGGAATGAAAGACAACGCCGTCACAGTCGTAGTCCTCCATATACTCGATGATGCGCTCCACCTTTGGCAAAGAACCCGGGCGTTTTCGCGCCTTGTCATACCAATGGGTCCAGAAGCGCACCCATCTCCAGGCAATGTGCTCGAGGGGGTCGCTCGTCTTCGGGAGATCGAGGCGCTCGATCTTCTCGCCGTTGCGGTAGGTCACTTCTACAGGGAATACGGCCCCCTTGTCATTGAAGTACTGGAAGTCGCCGAGGGCAAACCATGAAGGGAGGCCCGCCCCCCATACGAGGCGGTACTTCTCGTTCTCGGCGGTGCCTTTTTTCCGGGCGATCTTCTCTTTCAGCTCATCGTAGAGCGCCACGTAATAGTCGTAGGCGTCCTGGGTAGCGAGGTTGAACGTGAAGGGCACCATGGTATTCATCACGTCGCCCGTATCCATGGGTGTTGGATGGGCTTTGCGCAGTTCATACGTGTCGATGAAGAGGTCCCAGGTCCGGTCGGTGAGCTCAACCATGGCCGAAAGCCTGTCCCAATCCATCTTCCTGCCGGTGTGCTTCTCGCAAAAAGCGACCAGCTCCCGGAGCTCCTCCGCGGCATACTTCACGTAGAGCTTCTCCTGCCCTCTATGGTCGACGTTCGGATCCCAGGGAGGATAATACATGCTTCCCACAAATACGGGAACGTCCGGGAGGTAGTGCTGCGTGGCCTGAGGCCACTTGATGCGGGGATCGCATAACTGCTGGGCGCTGCCGATAATCATGTCGGGCCTTCCCATCCCGCCCCACGGGGTGCCCGGAGGCATCTCGCCGGCGAGTTCCTCCCGCCACATATCGAAGCCGATGGTGCAGGTCGCATAGGTGCAGAGGGATCTCGAGAAATTGTCGCCTTCCGCTTTTTGCAGGTACTTCTCCGCATCGCGCTTCGCCGCGCAGACGCCCGCGAAGCTCTCCCCGTAAGCGGGCACGATGTCCATGGCCCGTATGATCTCATCCTGCCCGTCGTTAATATACGCGTAGGCGACCTTCTTCCCCTCTTCCTTCGCCTTGAGGGTCGCCGACATATTACCCCGAACGAACTTGGCGATCTTCCCTGCCGCCTGTGTTGCAAGGGCCCTTGGTTTCTTCTCGTCAGCCATGTCTTCTCTCCCTGTTACGCGATCATTTCGAGGAATGCTTCAATCCGCGTCTTTATCCTGCCGAGGCTCGATACGCTGTACTCGTCCTCAAGGTAAAGAACGGGCGTGCCTGAAGATTCGATGAGGCTCTTGACGGCCGGGACCTCAAACCCGTAAGGATCGCAGTATTTGTAGACGAAGAGGATCACCCCGTTTACCTTGAATTCTTCTATGTAGCGCAACATGTGTCCGAATCGCGCTTCAAGATTCTCCTGGTATGTCTCGCCGGTTGCCGTGAAGGTAGTAGGGATCTTCAGCTTCCTGAGGTACCGCTCGGCAATGCCCTGGACGGGGTCGGCTGTCTCGTCGACGTCACCCCAATACATCTTGCTCCCCGTCGAAAGGTCGTCCATCACAAGGCACGCGCCAGCCCCCTCGATGGCATTGATGATTGCCACGTCGTCGATCTGATCGCCCACGAGCATGATCCTCGCCTTGCCGGAGGGCGCGGATGGGCGCGCCTTCACCTCGTCGGTGACGGCCTTGATGAGGGCGCTCGATTCATTGACGGGCAGGCTCATGGCCGCCACCAGGACCTTCATCATCTCGGACCCGGAGATGAGGGCCTCTTCTTTTCTCAGGTCGTAGAGCCCCCTCATGACCCGCCTGTTTTCGTTGTGGGCTTTGACCGCTTCCGACAAGGCGCCGTCCGTGATTCTCCTGCTGGTAAGCTTCTCGAGGGTCCCGATGAAAATGCGCAGCAGCTCCTTGGTAAACTCTATCGAAGGATCGTCCGTCACGTGGGGAAAATTGAGAAAATGCCAGTAGGGGAAGCCCAGGTTGTAGCTCCATACGTCGCTTGTCCTGTCGAGGCTGTCGCACTGGTGGGGGAGAACCATGCCGTCGAGGTACCGATAGTTTCCCTTGAGGGCCGCGTCGAATACATTGCGGACAAAAGGGCATACAATCGTTTCCATATGGGCGTCGGCTTTTGTAATGGCCTCCGCTACGTTGCCCTTCAGCCTGATCGGCGCCACGCCCGCCGCCGTGAGGATCTCCACGGGACAGAGAGCGGACAGGTACCCGATGACCTTCACGCCCGAGCCTTTCAGCTCCTTTGCCCTCGACCCGTAATCGGTATAATGCTTCTCAGCCGATGCCAATCCGCTTAATTGAAAATCCGCCATGTTTGTCCCCCTTGTTCAATCTGCCGGCCGTCTCTCGACCTTGCCCGGCGCTTCCGATCCCGCCCTTTCTACTCCACCAGCTCCAGCAGATGGTGCACCTTCTGGGGCATCCTGTTGTGCAGGACATTGTCGATGAGGTTTATCATGCAGCCGGGGCATGCGGTCACCACGATGTCCGCCCCTGTCGCT
>JBEKJU010000351.1:0-3661 GCA_050011095.1 Syntrophorhabdales bacterium | reverse complement strand
AACTTTGGCAAGAAAAGTTGTTCGGGGAAGTCGGTTTTCTTGACAAAGGCCTTTTTATGGGTACCACTTAAAAGAGAACCGTTCAAGAGGAAAGACGGAAATGAGGGCTACAGGAAGGAGGCCTCAGCCCGCCCAGGACACATAGGCTCCAGTACCCTCCTGGTGGGTAATGGTGAAATGCGTAATGCGCAAAGGCGGCGCTTAAGGAAGGCTGAGGTGCTTGACCTCTCCGTCTTTTCCCGTAAAACCCGTGTCCTTCCCATTGTAGAACAGCTTCACTCCCCCTGCGTTGCCGATAAGGAGGTCAAAGTTCTCTTTTGCGTTGACCATCACCACCTCTTCGGGCTTCAGCATGAATTCTTTCTGCTCCAGCCCGTCAATGACGATTCTTACCCACGTCCTCTCCTGACACATGATGGTCAGTTTTTTTGGCTCAAGAACGAGCTTCTCGCTCGGTTCGGCCGCAACAGGGCTTGCCTTGACCGGTTGGTTATTGGCGTTCGCCTCAACAGCCTGAATCTTGGGGGCCGTCTGGACTGTCCGGTGGGTGCTTTCCATACTCTGAGCCGGCGGAGCGACAGAGGCTTTCTTGGGTAGGTTCTGAAAAACGAGGAAACCCACCGCTACCGCGCCCATGGCTGACGCCGCTATGAGTTTGTTCTTCGGCGTCCACCATTTCGGTGCCCCTTCCTTTCTTGCCGTCGTCACGACCCTCTGCCCCTCCGGAGAGGGTTGATTCTCCTCGGCCTCGAGCAGATCGACGATGTCAAGAAGGGCGGCATACTGATTGACATAGCCCTTGACATAAACGGGGGGCGGCAGACTGTCCCAATCCCCCGACTCGATCGCCGCGATGAGCCGTTTCTTTATGAGCAGGACATTTGATACTTTATCAAGAGTGAGTCCCTTTTCTTCCCGGGTATATTTCAGCAATTGTCCAATTTTGCAAAGGTCAAAAGGCATTTCTCTCCTCCCTCCCCTTCGGCAGGACGGCCCTCTTTGCACCTTCTATAGAATATCTTTTACCGCGGCCTCCTTCTGGTATCGCCACCGTGCGGTTCCTTCGAGTGTCGCCCAACCCTGCTCTACCTTTGCCTTAGTGCGGTCGTGGTGACCACATGTATTCCGCTCCAGGGCATTGAGGGGTGTTCAGGATCGTAAAACCCCTTGGCCGATTGCCTTTCTTTAATGACTCTAAGGATGTCCTGCATAATAGCCTCCCGACCCAGATAGGACTCGTACAGCCTTCACCAGTAATAGTCCTCAGCGTCACCATTTTTTCTGGAGCGATAGGCGACCATCGGAAAGGGCAAAAGACGGCAGCGACGGCAAGTGGAGCGGCCGACAGTGAAATCGCCAAAGCTTCCGACACGATCTGATCACTCAGTGCCCTAAACATTGCCACTTCTACTATCGCACGAATTGAAAACAATGTGAACTGAATGTTTCAGGAAGGAGCCCACGGGCGCGAAATGTTGATAGCGGGCGAAGATTTCACTCTTCGCCAGTCCACCCGAATGGTTGAGTTGGCTCGATAGTCCGAAACGAGGATTACCGCAAGGAAGAGCTATCTTGCGACAGCAACGCGGCGATGCTGGAATTCGATACGTCGGTCTTCCGGGGCTTTTGGTCAGAGGTCGCCCCCATGGAACCTTCCAAATCCCCGTGCCAGCATAAGTGCCATGAGCAGTGCCCCGAGCCCCAGAACAACAACGTGCCTCGTATTGCGCAACTCGAACCGGCCAATGCGGCCCACCAGTACATAAGCCACAACCAGGTTGAACATTCCCCACAGGACGTTGACCGTCGACGATGACAAGCCCTGCCCAGGTGGTGATGCGAACGGGCTCTGGAACGGCCTACCCGAAATGCCGTTCACCAGATGTGGGATCGTGTTTGCGAGGAAAGCCCCACCGAAGAAATAAGCGATAAAGTGATACCAGCGCGTCACTGTCTGCATAAGACCCCCAATTCAGTCGTAATCTCACACATAAAGGGTACCAGATGCTTCCTGATACGTGGCATTCTTAAGGTTCAGAGTCAAATGACCGCCCCAAGGAGGCCTAACGTCCCCATCGTGTCAAAGTGCAGACGGCGGACCGTCGTTTCCTTATGTACATTCTCACTCACCGGACCAGCCTGTCAGCCTTTCCCCCTGCCATCTCCTTGTCCCTAATTATGAGAGACATGCCGTAAGATTACAACAGGCATTTCAGGCTTTCCATTAGAGAGAGGGTGTTCGTGGGCACCGTGAGAGAAACTGTCTTTCAGGAAGGAGGTCTAAACTGCTTTGCCAATGACTGGCGGAAGGAAGGCGGGCCGAAAGGCCCGCCTATCGTCTTGATCTATTTCTTTTTCGGTTTCGCTGGCGCTTTTTGTGCCTTCTGCTTCGCAGGGGCTGCTTTGTCGGCTGCTGCCTTTAAGGCTGCTCCTGCGGAGAATTTAGGAACCCGCATTGCAGCTACCTTGATCTCTTTACCGCTATGGGGGCTTCTTCCCATTCTGACCTTTCTCTCGACAACGGAGAATGTTCCAGACCCCATAAGAGGCACTTTGCTGTTTACGGAAAGCGTCTCATTGAGCCAGGCGTTAATGCTTTGCCCAGTCTTCTTTGCCGCCACGTATATTTGGCGGTGGACCTCCGGGGATACCCTTACTACAAACTTCCCTGAGAACGGCTTCTTCGGCTCCTCCCCTCTCGATTTGCACATATCCAGGTAATCGTCTACGGAGTCGTGAAACGCCTTTATCAATTCATTGACTGTCTTGCCCTGGAATGTGACGACATCACGTATGCCTATCACTTCACCGTGGAAGATCATGGCCTCGTCATCAAACTCTACCTTGGCGCTATAGCCCTTATAGGTCATCATGACTTACTTCTGCCTTCTGCAAAAATCGGCGCATCGATTTGACTGCGCCCTTGTCGGCTTCTTTCTCCGGATGAGGTCGATGAAACACCGCCCGAACTCCTTAAAAACTTACCGTCAGTTGCCTGTATCATACAGGCAACTGAGTACTTTTTGAGCCATTTGCGACCTCGTTTTGCCATCAACCGCGGGCTTGATGACCTCAGTTGAGCACTTTTTGACCCATTTCGCACGCTTAACACCATGGGCGTGACACCATTATTTCTGTTTTTGATCTTCCGGGCCGTCCGGGCGGCTGAAAGCAAGGCCGAGTTGCCGGGGACGTGGATACCGCTTGCCTGTAAGCCCCTCCAAGGCCGCCCACATTTCCTCCCTTTCCGCACCCTTCGGTGTTTTTGCTATCGTCGCAAGCGTCCTGACGATGCAATTGTGAACCTTTATCGGATCATGTGACGCCTGTTCGCGGATGCCCGCGATGCTGAGGCGGGCTATCTGCTCGCATTCAAAGAGGCAGAGTTTCACCGCCTCTGCCTCCCGTGTCGTGCCGTACATCCCGCCAATAAGCATCGCTGAGTAATCTAATAATATCGCTGTGTTATCGTTTTCGTTGAGGCTAAGTGCCTGTTTTATTTGGGAGGCTGTGCCGTGCAGGAACCAGGGCATATTTAGCCCTACAACGATATTTAATAATCTTTTGCCTTGCACCACGATGCTTATTCTGCTATTCTCTCCAAAACGGTGGAGAGGAGGCAGCCTATGCTACCCGAGTGCAGATGCGAGACCGATCCGTA
>JBEKJU010000350.1:0-7015 GCA_050011095.1 Syntrophorhabdales bacterium | reverse complement strand
AGAGGGGCTACGGGAAACCAGCGGCCGAGAGGCCACGCGGCGCCCGTAGTCTACTCTACTGATAGAGCCAGAAAGCGCACCAAATCTTCAAATCTGATTCTGGTCCACTTGACCTCCGACTCACGTGACTGGGGTAATTTTTACCGGTTCTGCATAGGAGCGAAGACAATCCTTAATGATCTTGACTGGTACGTGGGGGACAGGGTCTGGCGGTGGATGACCAGGAAGTATCCGAAGGCAGGCGCCCGTCAACTTTTGCGCTTCCGAAGGCGCGTCGGAGGACAACGTGTCTGGTGCGACGGAAAAGAAAAGCAGTTTCTCATAGAGCGACTTAAGGATAAATGACCCTGCTGCAAGCAGCAGGGTATCCAAGACAACGAGCGGAGCGAGTCTTTGAGCAGCTTTGAGTCTCTGCGGGCTTTGCCCGCAGAGGGGGCGACCGCGGAGTACCCACACAGTACACTGGATTCCCGCGTTCGCGGGAATGACGGCAAAGGACGGTTTTTCTCCGTTTGCGATCAGGCCCCTTCGAGGGGCCAGCAAACGGCAAGCCCCCGGCTCTGCCGGGGGTTATGACTGCCGGCGGAGCGAAGCGGAAAAAGATTCTCCCTGCAGCAAGCTGCAGGGAATCCGCAAGTTGAACGGTACAAATTAAGGTGGATGAGACGGCCCGATTACGCTATGATCTCTGGAGAGCCGAGTGCGTAACGAAAGGCGCATGCTCGGTTCGGGGAGGGGCTATGGGAGACTGATGGTTGAGAGACCCCACGGCGCTCGTAGTCTACTTTACTGATTGATTCATGCGGTGGAGAGGAAGAGAATGAAGGCAACGGGACGAAAACCATAGTCAGTAGCGCCCTTCCTTCAAGTACAGGCACAATTCATGCGAGACCAAACCACCAGTAAGACCGCCCTTGCCACCGCCTACATACGCGCCGCTCACCAGTTGCTGGACGAAAAACCGCTGTTGTTGGATGATCCGGTTGCCCTGACTTTGTTAGGTCCCCAGGCCAGCGACACCATCCATGGCGGGATTGGTCGTCACCAAAGCCCGGCGGGAAAGTCTTTGCGTGCCCATGTTGTGTTGCGCGCGCGTTTTACTGAAGATAAGCTTGAAGCAGCCGTCGCGAAAGGCGTCACCCGCTATATCATGATCGGTGCCGGGTTCGATACTTTTGCATTGCGCCAGCCTTCCTGGGCGAAGACGCTGAAGATCGTCGAGGTCGACCATCCCGCGACTCAATCGGCAAAACGGGAGAGAATCGTCAAGTCCGGCTTCTCGGAGCCGGGGAACCTGATCTTCTGCCCGGCCAATTTCGAACACGAAGGCCTCGGTGAAATTTTGGCCCGCCACAGCATACTTCCCGATAAACCGGCATTCTTTTCCTGGCTCGGGGTTACCATGTATCTGGAAGAAGCGGCGATTGATGCAACATTGCGTGCAGTAGCGGCGTTTGCGCCCGGCAGCGAGATTTCCCTGACCTTCCGACAGCCTCTGGATGACGCGTCAACAACCCTTGCCGCGAGAGTTTCCGACCTTGGGGAGCCTTTCGTAAGCTTTTTCACACCGGAGGACATTGAAGCGAAACTGCTGAGCCTGGGGTTTTTCGACATTGATTTTCTGACGCCGGAGAGAGCTGAATCGCTGTACTTTGACCCCTTGCGAACCGACCTTCCGGTACCCACACAGACCTCGATCCTTTGTGCGGCGGTCCATTGACGTCATATAACATGTTGCTGGAAAGTCAGAATATGCCGAACCAGACAGGGCTTTGTCCTACGACATCTCCTGATCTGCATCAATGCCATAACGCATGGAGCGTTAGTAGCTGCTGGAGCCGTGGCCACGGCGGGCACAGAGCATGATGCCGGGGACCCCGGTACGGATGGACCGCCCCGGGAAACATCGACCGATGGCTCAGGCGAAGGTGATCCTGGCCGGCTTGCGTTCCGGGAGGCGGTGGTGCCTCACCGCGGGGTATCCGAGCACCATGGGATAGTGGTGCGGATTCCCCTTGGGTATGCCCACGACCTCTTTGAGAGACGGGGAAGAAAGGAGTGCTCCCTGGAGCAGCCCGGCCCAGCAGGTGCCGAGGCCAATGGTGGGCGCAAGGAGGTCAAGGTAGGAAAGCGATATGGTCAGGTCTACAAGGCCGAAGGCGGCTTCCTTCGGGGCTGAGGCAACGATCAGCACCGGGGCGCTCCTGAGAATGGACATGTGGCCCGAGTCCCAGGAGGCAACAATCCTCGGCAAATACGGCCTGGTCGCCACCACGGAAGGAGCGCTTTTCACGGCCTCACGCGCCCATTCCTCGGCGAGGCCGGCTATTTCGTCGATCTTCGATCTGTCCGTATGGACCAGCCATTCCACTGTCTGGCTATTACCTGCGGTAGGCGCGTAGCGGGCTACCCCGATGAGCCTCTTGATCTTTTCCCGTTCCACGGGTTTGTCCTTAAACAGGCGGATGGAGCGACGGGACCTGAGGAACTGCACCGCCCGGGCCTCATCGATCACGAGCCCCTCGTCTATGGAGGGAGAGGACGCCAGGGAGATGTCTTCAAGGCTGAGGGCGCCTTCGGGACAGACCGTTACGCAGTGGCCGCACAAGAGGCAGATATGTTCGGCCCCCGGCACCATTTCGGGAAAGCCGCTCTTCTCCGAAATCCGGATGAGCTTCGGCAGGCAGTCCCGCACGCAGATACCGTCCCTGGTGCATTTGCTCTCGTCAATCTTGATGAGTCCCATCGTCTTTACCTCCCGATTCAATTCCGATGCAAGGAATCCGGATGAGAAGCACGGCCTCTCTCCGGTGGGTCAATTCGCCCTGTCTTAAGGGGTTGCCGGCTCATCCGTTCGCAGCCAAAGGCCCTGTTTCTTTTCAGCCTATCATATTTTCTTCAACTGATGTTCTCCATCCTCACCGGATCTGAATCATTGTTTGCTCTGCGCGTCGGCTGTTTTTCGCGCGCACTACATCTCTGCCCCGCCATTGATCCAATCTCACAGATGTGGTCGGCGGCTGCTCCTCGACTCGAAGCGGTATGTCGGAAAACATGAGGTCGATAATAGGCGAGGAATGGCAGGTGAGGGCGTGTGTTCGCTGTAGGAGCGGCCTTCCGAGGAACGCTCGGGGCAAATGGCGAAGTGAAACACCATACTCCTTGGGGCGTAATCTTGGGGTCGTGGCGAGAGCCGGCGCAGGAGGACAATTTCCTAAAACCCTTAGGTTCTAATTCTCCTTGCTTGTTACAAGATTTGAAGCGGTAATCGCTAGAATAGCCCTTCTCGCCGCACCAGCGCTCTGGATCCTGCCGAACAACGGGTGTAGGAATAACGACAAATGAGCCACACGCGCGAGCGCGAAGATGATAGAATAGCTGGAACAGGACTCTGGATTGCGATAACAGGGAGAGAGAAGCTGAGAATCGGCCTCATCAACCCGTGCGGGGTGCAGCAAGGACGCGGCCTCAACGCCACGCCCCTTTATCGACACATCCCTCCCCAATCGCTCATCCAACTGAAATCGGTGACCCCCAGGGAACATGAAGTCGTCATAATCGACGAAAACCGGGCTGCTATTGATTGGAAACAACACTTCGATCTCGTCGGCATCACAGGCACCACCGTCCAGATCGTCCGCGGCTACGAGATCGCCGATCAGTTCCGTAGGCGTGGTATTCCGGTCGTCATGGGCGGACCGCACGTCACGTTCATGACCGAAGAGGCCCTTCTCCATTGCGACAGCGTCGTGCGCAGGGAAGCAGACGAGATCTGGACGAATGTTTTGGAGGGCGCCGCTAACAGAAAATTGAAACCCCTGTACGATCCCGTACTGCCTGAGAATCTCGACTTTGCGATGTCCCAGCCCGTGAGCAGGCTTCTCACTATTCCCACTCCTCGACCGCTGCCACAACCGAGGATCATGATCACCCAGCCGCAGAGAGGCTGTCCGTACGGCTGCCGCTTTTGCTCCGTCAGCGCTTTCAACGGCGCGCGCGTGAGACAGAAGTCCGTGGATTATGTCATCGAGGAATTATGAAGAGACCCTCAACCTTGCCGCGCGGAGCGGACTCAAAATCGTCATGATCGGCTTCGAGGACCTGGAAACAACGACGTTAGGCCTCTCCGTCGGGCAGGCAAAAAGGGCATGGCGGGAAAGATACGAGCCTTCCATAGAAAAAATTCACCGGAGAGGCATCATGATCCAGGGAGGTTTCATGTTCGGCCTTGACCACCAAGCGCCGGACCGGGCGCGTGAAGCCGTCGAGTGGGCCATACGGAACAAGGTTGCGGTGGGTCAGTTCACCCTCGCGACGCCCTTGCCCGGCACAGAACTTTTTAGATCGCTTCACGAGTCCGGGAGAATCCTCAGTCAGGATTGGACACAGTACTCGCTGTCGGAGCACTGCGTCATCAAACCGACCCACGGGGATGCAGAGATGTGGGAATCTGCCCTGAAGCAGGCCTACGATGACTTCTACTCCTTTAAAGCGAAGCTCAAGCGGATGGACTGGCGCCTCTCACCTCTTAGCCAACTTCTCTGGTGGGTGATGCAATCATTCAGGGACGCCGGCCCGCAATAGGCCCGGGGCGGGGGAGCAGAACAAGGCCTATGCGCACAAAAAGGCGAGCAAGATGAACAAGATGTTATCGATCGACTCGACAAAGTGTATTCAATGCGGATTTTGTGCCGACGAATGTCCGAACTACGTCTTCAAAGCTACCTCAGATGGGACATGTAAACAGGTAGAAGTTAGATATCCTGAGCAGTGCTGCGCATGCGGCCACTGCGTCGCAATCTGTCCGAGTGAAGCGATTGGACACTCCAAGATGTCCGGCGAAAAGTTCGAAAACCTCCTCGATATCGAAATCCCTCCTCAACACATGAGAAGCCTCTTGCTATCTAGGAGATCGATTCGTGCCTTTAAGGAAGAGCCGGTGTCAGATGAACTCGTGGTCGAGCTCATTGAAGCTGGCATTCATGCTGGAACTGCCTCGAACGGCCAGACATAAGGGTTTGTAGTTATGAGGGACCGGAAGGCACTCACAGAACTCGAACAAATGGTGGTCGACGTCCTATGGGAGGCCGGGCTGAAACATTTGGGGGCTGGGATCGGCCGCAGGATGATAAAGACGAGAATCGGCGAGGAAATGCTCGAACAGGTGCTGCCCTATCACCACATCATAAAGAACAGAAGGAAAAGTGACCAGCTAGAAGGGATGATCTTTCGGAACGCTCCGGTCGTCATAATGAGTTGGCAAAATCGCCTCCGTGGAGAGTTTGCCTTTCTTCTTTACGACCGGCGTGACCGGAAACTGCTCGCTGTCCGCGACCGGTTCGGGATGAAGCCGCTTTTTTACAACAATCAAGGTGGCCGCCTTCTCTTCGCGTCGGAGGTCAAGGCCATGATGACGACGGGCTTACTCCCTCCCCATCTCAGTATCGAAGCTGTCCGAAACTTCTTCAGTACGCCGGGATCGATTCGGCGATCATCGCGGCTGACGGACTTCTTTAATGGGATCGACGGGCCTCGGGGCCTGCATTTATGCGGAAACCCCGGCTGGGATTTCCTCTTCTCCCTGCCCCTGGAGATCGTATCCTTCAACGCCTACGCCTTCGGCGATACAGTGTCCACTTGCGACAGCGTGAAGCGCTTCATCGAAGCGGGAAACATTGTCAGTTGGGATATCGTACCGACCCTAACGGAGGAATTTACCGGGGGCCCCCGCGACCTGCAATCTGATGAATGTCGATAAAACGGGGACGGTCGATAACGCGTTCCGCTTGCTTCAACAAGTCTAGCAAAAGTTGTCATCCTAAAATAAAGGGCGAGCGAGGTATCCGAATAGGCGCTTAGACCTCCGGACGCAGGAAAAGTTCGGCCGCAGGTAGAAAAATGGCTTGCCGGGACCGTTGCGCCTGTGTAATACTGCCTACGTGAAAAAGAACGGCCCTCTGGTCCTGGGCGTCTTCATCGGGATGGTCCTCATGGCACTTCTTATCGAAGGCTACCATGCCTCAGCCGACCCTACCGCCTGTATCGCCTGCCACAGCATGAACCAGGCAGGCGGCACGTGGCGGATGTCGAACCACAAACAGTTCGACTGCACCGAATGCCACATGCCGGCTTCCAACGGGGCAACCAGGTTTCTTTACAAGGCCAGGGCCGGCCTCCATGACCTCTGGCATGAAACTGTCAGAGACTACCCGGCTAGCCTTGTTGTTTCTCCGGAGGCAAAGCGCATCGCCCAGGGCAACTGTGTGCGCTGCCACCGTTCTACCATGGAGCGGGTCGCGGCATTCTCGGGCGAGCCGCAGTGTATGCGGTGCCACCGGCGGATCGTACACAAAACAAGAAAAGAAATAGAGGGATAACGTGAACAAGAAGATTGTTGTTCTTGCATTGGTCATCCTCGCGTTGTTGGCCCTGCTCGTGGTCCGCATAACCGTCACCACACCGCGCTCTACCGTCAAGATCACTCCTCTACCGGAGAACGAGTACGATCCCGCAGCCTGGGGAAAGCACTACCCTCTCGAATACAAGAGCTTTCAGCGCAACCTGGAGATGAGCCCGTCGCCTACTGGCTTCGACGGCAGCGTGCCTTACCAGAAATCGACGAAGGAACCAGAGATACTTGAGAACTTCAAGGGCATGGCCTTCAGCAAGGACTACGCCGAAAAACGGGGCCACCCTTACTCCCTTGAAGACATCAAGAAGACGAAGCGCGTCACGCCTCAGACCTCCGGCTCCTGCATGACCTGCAAGACGGCCAACCTCATCGACGTGTGGCGCGACATGGGCTGGAACTATGCAAAAACCCCTGTCACCGGATTATTAGCGAGACTCAAGTACCCCATCACGTGCGCGAACTGCCACGACCCCAAGACCATGAAGCTTAGTACTCCATTTCATAAATACGATGACGTATTGTAATGACATTTCCACCTGCATCTGTTATCCTTGGCATATATTCTCCAGCGAGGAGGATTCGATGCCAAGGAAGAGTCCGTTC
>JBEKJU010000349.1:0-3806 GCA_050011095.1 Syntrophorhabdales bacterium | reverse complement strand
CTGCGCACGCCGATTGAGGGGAGCACGAAGCGGCGATACTGTGCCGTGCTCCATATTCCACCCGTAGATTCGCCGGAGAAAGCTGTCAGGGCGTCGATTGTGCAGGATCGGAAGACGGGCCATATAACGTAACAATGGTCATCGGTTAGCCGCCATAGGTTGACAGACATAAAATAAAAGTTGACAACATGGCCCTTAAGGTTTACAATTAATAGAGATAAGGTTGACAAGCGTAGGGAGATATTGTGACTAGGCTAAGAAAAAGAGGCGAAGGCATAAGACAATTCATTTTGGAAAACATTGAAATTGACGGTCAAAACATAGTCCAAAGCACCATGGAGAAGTTTCATATCACGCGACAAGCTGTCTACAAGCATCTAAAAAACCTCAGAGAGCTGGGTTGTGTGATTGTCGGAGAGGATAGACTATTCAAATTGCGACCACAAGAAACGTGGGATACGACTCTTTCTATTGCAGAAAACAGTCACGAAGATGTTGTTTGGAGAACTACAGTAGCCCCTAAAATAGGTCAATTGCCAGACAATGCTTTATCAATCTGGAGTTACGGGTTCTCAGAAATCTATAACAATGTTGTTGACCACTCTGAAAGCAGTACCGTGTGGATCCAGATCGAGAAAACCGCATTAACCACAAAAATGGTAATCTGGGATCGTGGAATTGGTATATTCACTAAAATCAAGACCGTATTGAAGTTACTCGATGAGAGGCACGCGGTTTTAGAATTAGCAAAAGGTAAGCTGACAACTGATCCGACCAGCCACACGGGGGAAGGCATTTTCTTTACTTCCCGAATGTTCGACGTTTTTAGCATCTTATCGGGTGAAGTTTTTTTGTCACATACCTACGGCGATGATGAAGATTGGATACTTCAAAACCGAGAATACCATAACGGAACGTGGATCACCATGGAAATTAAGAATAATACTTCTAGAACCACAAAAGAGGTGTTCGACAGTTTCACGTCTGGTGATGACATTGGATTTACTAAGACGGTAGTGCCTGTGCAGCTAGCGATTTACGGAAATGAACAATTGATTTCCCGTTCTCAGGGTAAACGCCTCTTGGAGAGAATGGACAGATTCAAGACGGTTATTCTTAATTTCAGTGAGATACAAACAATCGGCCAAGCATTCGCAGATGAGGTTTTTAGGGTTTTTGCAAACCAGCATCCGAACATAGAACTCGTTCCCATAAATGCCAATCCTGAAGTCATGGCCATGGTTACGAAGGCACGATTACAAGCTTATGGGGAAGGGCACAGATAAAAGATGAAAAGAATTTGCTTTTTGACAAGCTTTTTTAACCATAGCAATCCCCATGCCATACACCACCCCTCCCCAAATAAAATTAGGACACTACCGGCGCCGCCACGTTCCCTTACCCCTTCTCCTCGTCCAGGACGCGGCGGACGGTGCCGGCGAGGTCGGTCTTCGTGATGGGCTTAACGATGAAGTCGCGTATGCCCAGGGCCAACGCGTCCTCGGGCGAGATCATTTCGCTGTAGCCGGTAATGAGGATCACCGGCATGCCTTTCCGTTTTTCCATCATGCGCCGGGCCAGCTCGGAGCCCGTCATGAACGGCATGGTCTGGTCGGCGATGACGAGATCGAAATCAAGGGGGCTCTCCCTGAAAAGCTCCAGGGCCTCGGTGCTCTTCGTCTTTCCCGTGACGCTGTAGCCGAGCCTCGTGAGCATGCCGGATATGACGGCGACGACCGTCTCCTCGTCATCGACCACGAGGACCCGCTCCCGACCGCCCGCCACTGCCACGCCGGACGGTCTCTCCTCTGCCCTTCCCTCCTTCATCAAGGGGAGGAAGACGCTGAACCGCGAGCCCGCGCCCGGCTCACTTTCGACCGTGATCCCACCCCGGTAGCCCTTAACGATGCCGCTGACCACGGGGAGCCCCATCCCCGCCCCTTCGCCGTCGGGCTTTGTCGTGAAGAAGGGCTCGAAGATCCTCTTTCGCACCCAGGCGTCCATGCCGACGCCAGTGTCCCTCACGGTGAGGACCACATACGGCCCCGGCTCCATGGTCTCCTCCGGCATGGTCTCGCCCGCCCTGAACTCGCACGTGTCGAGGACGATCTCCATGACGCCTCCCCGCGCGCGCATGGCGTGGGCCGCGTTCGTGGCGAGGTTCATGATTACCTGCTGGATCCGGGAGGGGGTCCCCTCTACGACGTCGTGCTCCGTCCTGATGGAGACGGCGATTTCCACGGTCGCGGGCAGGGATGCGCGCAGGAGCCTGGAGGTTTCCTTCAAAAGGGGGGCCATGTGCATCTGCTCCCTTTTCAGTCCGGACCTGCGGCTGAAGGTGAGGATCTGCCTGATGAGGTCGTGGGCCCGCATACCCGCGCTGTATGCCTGAGAGAGCTTGTCGGAGGGGTCGAGCCCCTCTGCCGTGTCCTCCATGGCGAGTTCCACGTTCCCCATGATGACGGCGAGCATGTTGTTGAAATCATGGGCGATGCCCCCCGCGAGCGTGCCGAGGACCTCCATTTTTCCGGTCTGTTCCATGTGTTCCCGTATCCTCATCTCGTCTGTGATGTCCTGGGCGACGATCACGTAGTGCGTAACGGCCCCTGCCTCTCCGGTCACGGGCGAGACGATGAGCGCCAGTTCCAGGTGTGTGCCGTCCGGTCCCGTCCGGCCCACAGTCCCCCTCCATCCCCTGCCCGCCCGGAGTACGCGGGAAAGCCCGGCGTCCGGCTCGAACGCCACGAACGGGGGAAAGAGGGAAAGGTCGCCCCCGATGATCTCCTCCTGCGTCCGGCCCAGGAGCTTTTGGAATGCGGGGTTGAGGTATTGGACCGTCGCCCGTCCGTCCGTCAGGGCGACGCCTTCGCTCACGTGGTCGACCGCCCTCGCGAGGAGTTCTCTCTCCTTCTCGGCCTTTTTCATTTCCGTCACGTCGATCATGGCCGAACGGCACGCATCGGGGCCGGTAAAGACGCTTTCCAGGAGAACGCAGCGGGCGGAGCCGTCCTGTCTCGAAAGCCGGACCTCGCACGATTGAGGATATCCTGTGGAAAAGAGGGCCAGGAGGTGAGCGGCGAAGGCCGTGGCGTCCTTACTTTCGAGGAAATCGGCGAAGACGAGGCCGACGAGTTCGTTTACCGGGACGTCAAGAAGCCCGGCCCCCCTCGCGTTCGCCTTCGTAATCACCCCTCCCGGCGTGAGCGTGACGTAGCCGAGGGGGACGGATTCGTAGAGTTCCCTGCATTCCACGCGGCACGCATCAAGGGCGCGGCGCAGTTCCCCGTTCTCCTGCCAGGGCTCGGTCTGTCCGGGACCTTCCTTCCCGGCCTCCTGCGCCCTGGCATGGACCTCGCCCCAGGACCCCTGTCCGGCCCATCGAGGCCCCTTAAGCTGCTGTCCGGTTATCTCCGCCTTGACATGATGCTCAACAATTCCGACAGGCAGAGGACCTTTGCCCTCTTCGACCTTGCCGCTTCCCTTCACTGAGCACCGCCCGGAGAGCGTCGGTTCGACGCATTCCTCCACTATTAGTGTAAGGGCGGTCACGAGGATTGTCAATCAGGATTGTCAATCAGGGACATTTAACGCCGGCAGGGGGATTCTATATGGTATTAGGGCTCGGAAGGAAATAAATGAGTCAGATGGCGAGCCAGATGGCCCATTTATTTCCTTCCGATTAGTAAGTGATGTCTCTTAGGAATAGGCCGCACGCGGCCGCGGTGGGGCCTGCGCGCTCGCGCGCGCCGGATGCGAGGATCGCCCCGAACCCGTCCCTGTCCGTCCGGGTGAGGCCCACCTGGATG
>JBEKJU010000348.1:0-3844 GCA_050011095.1 Syntrophorhabdales bacterium | reverse complement strand
ACAGGAACGATCTCGTCCGCGCGCGCATCATCCTGAGGACACTGCTGCTCCTCCAGGAGGTGTGGTACTCGCATGAGGTCCTGCGGATATAGGAGGATCGCTTATGGAAATTGAAATCGCCACGGATCGGCAGCTTGTTGCCCAACATGCCCTCATCATCTACGGTTATGAAAAGGACCCGCGATACGAGGAGCCGGCCAACAGCATCGATCACTACGTCACGAAGCACAGGGTCGACGGGGAAGGCAGGCTCTTGGAAGGGGCGCCGCTGACCAGGGAAACGCTTCATAAGATCTGTTCCCTTGTCATCCCCTCTCTTCAGACAATGGAGTACCTTCCTGAGAAGGTCCTCGCCTATTCTCCCGGAATTGCAATACTCTGGTGGACGCCTGGCGCCCCGAGGCGCGTCTTCTTTGCGAAGGAAACAGGGTTGAAATCGGGCGCCTATCCGTTGCCGGCGACGCTGTTCCTCGTCGTGAACCGGTCGCTCCACACGTGGGCTCTCTCTACAACAGTGAGGCCCGAACCGAGCACCATGATATGCCATAGCCCCTTCTTCAACGTCTACGAAGGCGGCTCGTGCTGCATGGGGAACATCGAGCTTCCCCGGAACGCGTCGCCGGGAGACATAGACGACTGGGAAAAGGCATTCTTCGACGGCGCCTGCAACGGCCACATCGCTCCGAAGCTGCAAGGGATAGAGCCTTACGAGCTATGGAAGGCCATCGAGGGACAGACTAAATTCCCCAAAGAGTATCTCGTTCCCTGCTGCACCTTGGAGGATATCATCAGATCAGCGGTGGAAAGGAGGGCCCCATGGACACAAATCTGAAAGACCGTCTCATCCAGGAACGATTCCCTACTATTATGGTGCCCAGGTATGAGAATCTCCCACCCTGTCCGCCGCATCAAACCCGCCTCCTGATGGCCTGCGGTGGACTTTACATCGACACCTTGCAGCCCTTCGGAGGATTCCGACGGTGCCTGTGGTTCGCCGACAGGGACCTGCCCTATGGAGAGGTCGAAGAAGTGGATGACTTTTCAGGGATTCTCAAGGATTCCCAGGTAACGGGGATCTTCGAGAACAGCATTTTGCCGCGGGCGGCGGAGTATGCCGACGATAACCGGGAATGGGCTGGCTGGGTCGTGTGGTCAAAAAAAGAAGGGTACTCCTATCTGCCGCTCGATTTCGAAGCTTCCGCTGCGAGTGTATTCATCAGGCAGAGGCCGGTCCTTCCGGAGGATACCCATCTCGTTATCGATGTCCACAGCCATGGCGCAATGAAAGCCTTCTTCTCTTCGACCGATGACGTCGACGACTCAGGAGGGGTAAGGCTCTCGGTGGTGCTGGGCAGCTATACCAAGAGCGTGGGGCGGCACAACTTTCTATATAAATGCCGAGCAATCGTAGAAGGGTTTTTCTCCGTGCGACACGATGTCGCCTAACTGACTGTCATTACTTGGGAAACTAAGTATATGACCCTGTATTCCGCTACAGGTAGCCTACCGGTACATGCGAATGCGGCAACGCGTTGGTGTGAAGTTACCGGGACAACGTAGCCCTGCTGAAAGGCGCAGAACAGACCGCGAGGAACGTTCAATGATCGCCAGTGTTAGGCGGTCGGGGAGCCAGGCTGGAGTGGTATGGCTAACATATGTGAACTGCTGATAAACGCCTTTAAACCTGAAAGGGCCAAAGACACTGACAGGCCCTAGCCAAAAAGGCAGGCCGTCGGATATTCCTTTGAAGAATGGGAATACGCGGATAGAAGCACGGCAGGCGGACAGGCAGAGCCTAACCCACTCACATCGTCAGTTAAGCAGAACGTGGAAACCCCGTATGTTCCCCGATAAGGGAAAGCGAACCGCAAGGAATGCTGATGGACATGCGGGAACAGGAGGATGGAAGAAGCGAAGGCCGGCTTGTAATGGGCCGGATAGGGATTGAGGCAAGAGCCGACATCATCCCACGCGAAAGCGGGCTGACGTCCATCGGGTCTATCTTTACGAGAGAGTATGGAGAACCTCTTAAGGAGGGAAAGCAAATGAAGGCAGAAAAAGCTTGTGCACCCTCCGGTAGAACGGTCGACTGGCGCCAGATAGAATGGCATAAAGTCTACCAGAAGACCAGGAGGCTGCAAGCGCGTATCGTAAAGGCTACGCAGGAAGGCAGATGGGGCAAGGTGAGAGCCCTGCAACACCTGCTGACCCACTCGTACAGCGGTAAAGTTCTTGCCGTAAGACGAGTGACAGAGAACCAAGGCAAAAGAACACCGGGCGTGGACGACGTTACATGGCCCACACCGGAGGCCAAATCGACAGCCATGATGTCCTTGAAGCAGAGGGGATACAATCCAATGCCGCTCAGACGCATATACATCCCCAAAGCCAAGGGAGGAAAACGTCCGATAAGTATTCCGACTATGACGGACAGGGCGATGCAAGCATTGTATTTGCTGGCGTTGCAGCCCATAGCGGAGACGACGGCGGACAGTCACTCTTTTGGGTTCCGAACAGCAAGAAGTACTGCGGATGCAATCGAAAACTGTTTTATTCAACTTGGCAAAACCGCATCCGCACAATGGATTTTAGAGGGGGACATCAAAGGCTGTTTCGACAACATCAGTCATGCCTGGCTACTCGACAATATTCCCATGGACAGATCGATACTCAGGAAATGGCTGAAGGCGGGTTTCATGGAGCTAGGGTCCTTCAACCCGACGGATGCTGGAACTCCCCAAGGGGGAATCGTTTCGCCAGTGCTGGCAAACATGGCCTTAGACGGACTGCAAACGCTCTTGAAACGTACCTTCCGTCCGCGAAGAACCAGGATAGGAGGAAAGAGAGTAGAGCACTGCCCAAAAGTCAATTATGTCAGATACGCGGACGACTTCGTGATAACGGGGTGCTCGAAAGAACTCCTGGAAGACCAGGTCAAACCGCTGGTTCGGGAGTTTCTGAAAATCAGAGGCCTGGAACTATCCGAAGAAAAGACCAAGATAACGCACGTGGAAGAAGGATTCGATTTCCTTGGATGGAATGTGAGGAAGTATGGAAACAAGCTCCTCATCAAACCGAGCAAGGAAAACGTCAAGCGGTTCCTACGAAAAGTAAGGAAAATCATAGGAGCCAACAAGGCGATAGGGCAGGCTGATCTCATCAAGATGCTCAATCCCGTTTTACGAGGATGGGCTAACTATCATAGACATGCCGTGTCGTCCGAGACGTTCAGCAAAGTGGGCCATGCGATTTGGCAGAAACTGTGGCAGTGGTCGAGACGCAGACACCCGAACAAAGGCGGAAGATGGGTTAAGAACAGGTATTTCCGCACCGAAGGTAGAAGGACGTGGGTGTTTGCGGCATCAGGAGAGGTTAAGGGACGGACGGTGATCTATAGGCTACATGACATACATAAGACAAAAATCGTCCGTCACACCAAAATCAGAGAAGATGCAAATCCTTTCGATCGAAAATGGGGACCATATTTCGAACAGCGAACCCTATCCAAACTCTTGCAGGGATTGGAGGGGCGAAAGGTGAAACAGTGGATCCTCAGAAAACAAAAAGGAATATGCCCGGTCTGCCGCCAGATGCTCGTAGAAGACGCACATGAGCACCATATAGTGAAGAGAGTGCACGGCGGCGACAAAATGGGTGTCGTCAATCTCATCCTGGTGCATGAGACATGTCACAACCAGCTACACAGCCAAGGGAACTCTGTGGTGGAACCGGTCGCCGCCGGAGAAGGCGGCGGTTTTGATAGGCTTGAGCCGTATGAGGTGAAAATCTCACGTACGGTTCTTAGGGGGCTGGGCAGTGGCGACACTGCCTGGCTACCCGACGA
>JBEKJU010000347.1:0-4754 GCA_050011095.1 Syntrophorhabdales bacterium | reverse complement strand
CCTCGGGCAGCTGGTATACCGTGCCGTCCGGGCTGACGGAAGAATTGTTTTTCACTAAGGCCTCCTCGGGTGTGAGATATAATCTTCTCCACTTATTGTAATGGTTCACAGAGGGTTCGTAAATCAAAAAACCTAATGCCGGACAATTATTGGGGCTAGCGTCGCCCCCTCCGTGAGCAAAACTCACGGAGCCTCCCCTTCATAAAAAGGAAGGGGCGGAGGCGAAAAAAGCGGCCGTGGGCTAGCGTCGCCCCCTCCGTGAGCAAAACTCACGGAGCCTCCCCTTCATAAAAAGGAAGGGGCGGGGGCGAAAAAGTACCTCGTTGGGCTTAAGCGCCCCCTCGACCGGCATGGACGCTAGCGTCTGATTGCATAAACAAAGTCCACTTCCTGCCTTTCTTTCGTCATTCCGGCGGATGCCGGTAAGCGTTGCGGGCCTTAATCCCGCGAAGGCGGGACATCCAGTGTTTTTAGGACCTTGCGAACTGCCTGGACCCCGGCGTCCGCCTGGCTTTCGCCGGGGTGACGGATTTAATAAGTCAGTTATTTATGCAATCAGACACTAGTCAAGCGGCCCGTCGTTGTCTATCAGCCTCAGTATCGATTCCCGGTAGATGCGAAGCGCCCTGTTGAGCTTGATCCCTTCAATAATGCCCGATCTATACCAGCGGTAGACCGTTTTCATGGAAACGCTCAGGAACTCCGCGACCTCGTCAGGCCGGAGCAGCGTCTTGTCAGGAAGATCCGTGTGGTCCGTCCTATCCTCCATTGCGGCCGTCCGTTCTCGCCTCTAGAAGGGGCGCCTCCGTCCGGAAACCGCCTTCCGGCCTGTCCGCGGCGTCATCACCCTCCTTCTTCGTCTGCATACGGGAATCGAGGAGCGCCTGGAGGGAGCGCCTGTATATCCTGAGACATTTGCCGTTCACCTTTATTCCCTCGATCTTGCCCTGCCCATACCACAAATAGATGGTCCCGAGGGACACGCGGAAGTACTGGGATGCCTCGCTCGGCTTGAGAAACGTCTTCTGCCGCATATCGCCTGTCCGCATGCCTTCCCTCCCTTTTCCGGTCGCCTTTCGGAATCGATTCCTGCGTTCCGCTTGTGCAATCCGGCCCGTTTCCGGAAAAGATGGAAGGTTTTAGTAGAATAGGCCTATGATTGTCAAGCATTTGATTTCGTCAATGAATCACGGTAATTAGCTCCTGAGACAGAGGGCCGCTTCTTGAGGAATCACCCATTGGCCGCCATCGCCCGTCTTTCCTAGTCCCCCGTGAACATATGAAAAAGGGCGAATACCACGGCGGCCAGGCCGCCCAGCGCGAGGATGCCCTTCTGGGCCAGCCACAGCTCCGAGGTGTCGAGCAGCGACTGGCCCGGCTGAAGTATATCCAGACACCGCACGGTACCGGGAAAAAGCACGAGCGCCGTGGCGGCGCCGGCGAACGAGACAGAGGCGACATCCTTGAAGAACCGCCCGCATACCATAAGGAATCTGGTCCGGGCCTCTATCCTTCGTGCGGTCACCTCCAGGGAGTCGAGCACCTTCGAAAGCCTCTCGCACCCCTCGATACAGCGCGCAAAGGGTTCGCGCGCCCTGAGCGTCTCCCTTAGATGGCGAAGGCCGTCGAGCACGGGCTGAACCAGGCGCGCGATCCTGGCCGGGGCGATTCGGCCCCGGAGGAGCCTCCTGGCGCGGCCTTCCACCTCCCGGATCATGGCGGCCACCCGTTCTTCGCGGTCGCGCTCGATGCGTGCGCATGCCGAGGTGATCCTTCGCGCCTTATGGACCGCGTCGTAATAATTGAAGAGGGCGCCGCGTTTATCGGACAGTTCCCGCATCTCTCCTTCCATAGAAAGGACCTGGCTGAAATCCTCATCCTCGTCCGGCACAAAGCCCTTCAGTGCGGCGATCGCGGAAAGCGCCTCCTGGGAGTTCGCCTGGGAATCCCTCCCGGTCCTGGCCACCAGTTTTTCGAATTCGGGCATGATGACGGAATGGAATGCCGTCAGCTCGGGCGAGATGAGCGCCGCAACGTAATACTCCCGGCAGGACTGGACGAGGTTCATGAGCCGACTCACCGCCTCCGCCTGCCGGCTCAGCCTGAAATACCCGATCACCTCTTCGAATCTCCCCTCCGGGCAATAGGGTTCGAGCCTGAGGGCCTCCCTCAGCATCTCGTGGGCCCTGCCCGCGTCCGCGGCCAGTTCGTACACGCGGGAGAGGAGAAGGAGGATATACGTCCTCTGGAGCGGGGTAAGCTGCCGGTCGAGGGCCTCGTTGAAGAGGTCCGCCGCCGATCCATAGTTGCCCCTCTCTATCTTCACGAAGCCCAATCCGCAGAGCGTCCGGTAGTCCCAGGGGTTCTGCCGCCCGTAGCGCATCAGGAAGCGCTCCGCTTCGTCGAATTGCGATAACGTGATGCAATCACGGGCGAGCCACAACGTCCCGCCCTCGGGGAAACCTTCCCTTCTGCTTTCCCTCGCCCTGAACCAGTCGTCCTTTTGCGAGGCATTCCAGATTACGGTGAGAAAACGAAGCTGGAACGCCCTCTTCAGCTCGTAGAAACCCCAGGGCGCGAGGTAGATGCGCTCCTCCCTGTCCTTCCCGGCGGGCTCAGGCGTAGCCGGCAGGTCCGCCCCAGCCTTGACGAGGTATATCGAAAAGAGGCGATTGATCTCGTCCATGGCCAGATAGCCAAGTTTATCGAGTCCCCTCGCGCTTGACGGAAGCTGCTTCGAGGGGCAATCGCGCGTGTGGTGCCGCCTGCTTCCGCAGTAGAAGCACGGCCCCTTCGTGCCGTCCACGAGGGCGCGACCGTGTATGAAGGGTGCGAGGGCGAACTCGTTTTCCTCTATCCGGCCCGCGTTCGGCAAGGCCGCCTCAGACTCCGTCTCCAGGCTCCAGACCGCCTCGTAGAAGGAAAACTGACCCGACATGATACCTTCGGGGATACTGACAGGGATGAACTCCACCACCTTCATCTCATGGATATGGTGGTAGACCCCCGACGAGACATAGATGCGTCCGGCCTTAGCGATACGGGTCGCCTCGGCCGCAAAGACCGCCACAGCCCCGTGGAGGCCCGCGGCGTCCACCGAGCCGGGGCCGTAATGGATGGCGATGCGGATCGTGGGACGCCCTCTCGCGCCCCTCGATCCGCCTGCCTTTTTCTGCATGTCGATCGCCGCCCGCAGAGCCCCGCGGGGATCGGTGAAGTACGCCGTCACCACGTCTCCCGCCGCCTTGACGATACCGCCCTTCCCTTCTATGACGGTATCTAGGACGAGCTCACGGCCTTCCCTTACCGCGTCCGCGCCGTCGCCATACCCGAGGTTCCGGGGCGCGGAAGCCGCCGAGACACCGGCGACGAGGACGGCCATCATACGCGTCTGGCCGCCGCCCCCCGGGTATCCGAGCGCGCTCACGTTGGCCTCCGGCCGAATCGTAGATACATGTCTCCACCCTGCACCTCATGTTATCGCCCATATAGCGCCTTCCTTAAGAAGGCAGGAGCCGTTATCGGAACACCCACTTTCCGGGTACCGGCCGCCCCCTTCATTGGCGGACGGTGGACCCCGGTCCTACAATGCCGGCTTCATCGAACCGGAGGGATGTGTATGATGCCGGCTGCGGTGGAAGGCGGCGTGTTCCGAAATTGGCCGATCGGCGAGGCGCGGAAAGGCCAAATGTACTGGATGTACATGACCTTTTCGCAACGAAGCGGGCGGACAAAAAGACGAGCCAGATGGCCCATTTATTTTCTGACGAGCCCTAAGTATCCCCGGTAGTTTCACGCAAACTTGCGCTGTGAAAATGGCGGGGATGATGGTAAACTGAAGTGAGCAGATCGGCTTCCCGAGGGCGGGTGCGTGACGCATCGCGGCCCGGCTGTGAAACGGTCATGATGCGCGAATGGCCGGTTCGCGGGACTTAGGGTCCGAGGGCATCCGGGAAAAGAGGGGGACCCATGGACTGCAAGAACGAGAGCCCGGCGATACGGGAAATGAAGAGGGCCTATCCCGACAAGTTCCTGCCCGTGGACCAGATCCTCGCCCACATCCAGGCGGGCGACAGGATCTTTATCGGCACGGGCTGCGGCGAACCCCAGTACCTCGTTCAGGCCCTGACCGGCTACGTCGAATCGCATCCCGAGGCCTTTTCCGACGCGGAGGCCCTGCACGTCTGGACGCTCGGCATCGATCCCTACACATCGGAAAAGTTCGGGAGCAACTTCCGGCGCAACTCCTTCTTTATCGGGAGCAATATACGGCAGGCGGTGAATGCGGGCCTCGACAACTACATCCCCGTGTTTCTCTCCCAGGTGCCCGACCTCCTCCGGCGTCACACGGTCCCCATCGACGTAGCCCTCATCCAGACATGCCCTCCGGACGCGCACGGCTTCATGAGCCTGGGCATCAGCGTCGATATCGTGAAGGCAGCCGTCGAGATGGCCTCCCTGGTAATCGCCCAGGTCAATTCCCATATGCCCCGCGTCCATGGCGACAGTTTCGTCCACATCACCGACATGGACTTCATCCTGCCTTATGACGAGCCGCTCCTCGAATACGAGACCGCCCTGCCGGACGAGACGGTAAGGGGCATGGGAAAGTATGTGAGCAATGTCGTGGAAGACGGCGATACGATACAGGTGGGCTATGGAAGCATACCCTCGGCCGTTATCTCCTGCCTCGCCACGAAGCACGACCTCGGCGTGCACTCGGAGCTTCTGACGGACGACATCGTCAGCCTCAT
>JBEKJU010000346.1:0-3856 GCA_050011095.1 Syntrophorhabdales bacterium | reverse complement strand
GGATCGGTCTCGCATCTGCACTCGGGTAGCATAGGCTGCCTCCTCTCCACCGTTTTGGAGAGAATAGCAGAATAAGCATCGTGGTGCAAGGCAAAAGATTATTAAATATCGTTGTAGGGATAGGAAACACATGTGCGCATACTATTCAAAGGGAAACTGGACCCAACCCGGCGTTGGAGCCGACTCCTTACAGTCGCGGCTCAACTCGGCGTTATCATATTTCCGCGGTAAGTGCGCCATGACGTGGTGCATTTCATATACATGCATTACTTGCTCGTTCTCGACCGGCACTAAGAGTGCCCCGTACCGATGAAGGAGATCGGACGGAAGGGGGCCGTGAAGCTCTACCGGGTTCCACCGGTTCAAGGGTTATCATCAGCAGAGCGGCCTGAATTGTACCGGATTGCCACCATCATGGCAGGGCCGGGCTACCACCGGATGTATGGTGAGACAACGAATCTGCGACGGAAGCCTCTGTATTAAGAAAGACCTCTCTTTGTAGCGTGATGGCGTGGGAGGAACGCGGTGCGATCCGGGTGGGCTTTACCGTCCTGCCTGGGAGATACGAACAGGCCCGTATCTGGGAAAGATTTCGCTCCTTCTTCGTCTTTCCTCAGAACCGTCAGGGGTAAAGCAGAAGCCTAAACATCCTCATGGGTTGAGAACGGGAACATGGGAACCGTGCGCGTCCGCCTGAAATCGGAATCAGGCTATCCGTGGAGACCGGGGAAGGCCGTGTACGGGGCGGAGTCCCCGTAGTAGTCTGAGGACGGACAAAGCCGTCCACATGGCGAAGGGGGGCAGGAGATCGATAGGTTTTTGATGCCAGAGGAATCTGTGGACACAGATGCAAAGGCCGATAAGGCCTGGTTACTCGGCGTGCAGAAGAAACTCTATCAGTGGAGTCGGGAAAACCCCGAAGGCCAGTACCGCGAACTGTGGGGATGGATCGTTGATCCTCGCAATCTGCGGTGTGCCTGGAGAACCATTGCCTCCAACAAGGGCAAGAGAACGCCAGGGGTCGACGGGGTCACTGTCACACACATCCACACGCAAGGCGTAGACGCATATCTTGAAAGCGTGAGAAAGGAACTGCAGGATCGTTCCTACGCACCATCTCCCGCTCGAAGAGTGTGGATACCCAAGCGGGGCAAACCGGGGGAGTTCCGGCCTCTCGGGGTGCCCACCGTGAAAGACCGTATAGTCGCCTGTGCCGTAAAGCAGATCATCGAGCCACTCTTTGAAGCCAGATTCTCTCATGTGTCCTATGGCTTCAGGCCCGGAAGGAGTTGTCACGGAGCGTTAGTACACATCCGCGTAGCAACAAGATCGGGGAAAAAGACGGAGGGCAAACGGCACACCTTTCCCTACCCATGGGTGATTGAAGGTGACATCAAGGGCTGCTTCGATCATATCGACCATCATCAGGTAATGGAGAGAATCCGCCGCCGTTGTGGCGATAGGAAGGTGAACAGACTGATCCTCTTGTTCTTGAAGGCAGGGGTACTTTCTGAAGATCAGTTTACAAGAACTGACTCGGGGACTCCCCAAGGGGGCATACTGTCACCGCTCCTCGCGAACATCGCATTGAGCGCTATTGAGGAGAAATATGAGCGGTGGGTCCATCGGTATACATCCAGAGGTGATGGGAGGGTGGCGGCCATGCATACCCGTGCGGCGGACAGAAAGGCGGGGAGAGCGGTATTCTTCCCTATCCGATACGCCGATGATTTTGTTATCCTCGTATCAGGAACGTATGATGATGCGCTCAAAGAGAAAGAAGCGCTTGCCCGGTATTTGAAAGACACCGCAAAGCTCGACCTCTCGCATGAGAAGACCTCTATCACTTCACTGGAAACGGGGTTCGAGTTTCTCGGACACAGGGTCCGTGTGAAGTGGGATGATTGCCGGGGCTTCATGCCACGGATCGAAATCCCTAAAGATAAGGTATTGGATATCTGTTACCGGATAAAGCAGTTAACCACGGGAAGCACGACCGCGTGGTCGCTCTCGAAGTTGATCTGGAAGCTGAATCCCATGCTCCGCGGGTGGGCCAACTACTATAGGTTCTGCCCCGGGGCTAAGACTATTTTCACTCATGTTGATTGGTATGTGGCAGATCGGATCTGGCGGTGGATGACGAAGAAATATCCGAAGGCAGGCGTGCGAGAAATCGAGCGCTCACGCACACGCATCCGAGGGCGGAAAAACTGGCGCTCGGGGAAGGAAGAGCTGTTTCTCACGGGACGGCTTAAGGTTGAAGCGTACAGACTCGCGTGGATGAGGCAACCCGATTATGCCATGATCTCTGGAGAGCCGAGTGCGTAACGAAAGGCGCATGCTCGGTTCGGAGAGGGGCTACGAGAAACCGATGATCGAAAGGTCGCACGGCGCTCGTAGTCTACTCTACTGCGTTATTCACAGCTTTCGACCTGATGCTCCAGTAGCAGGTGGAGGTGGTGACCAGGCGAATCAGTCATTGTTGACGATTATTGAGCAGCGGACTGCCAACTGAGAAGCACAGACAGGCGATAAGCGGGCACAGCCCCTTCTTCGCCGGTCTGTGTGGGATGAGGACGTTTGTTTACGCGGGCATTCCAGCGGGTGCCAACACGACTCTGCTCCTCTTCGCCTCGAATCCGAACCATTTTTTCTTCAACGACCCATAAGCGCCCCTGAATGCACTCCTTAGCGAACAAAGGCACTGGTCCACATCATTGCGAGACTATCGAGGATCACCGACACCATGGTGCGGGTTCCCTTGATGAGGCCTTTCCGTGACAAGGGGATCGACCGCTATTCGCTCTCTCCAGTCCATAAGCGTCACCTCCAACATGTCCTTCGCATCGTCCATGGAGTTGCGGGAGAAGGACGCTCAGCGCTCCATTTTCCCCTTCTCTCGTCCGGCAATCGGCGCCGTGGCCAAGGGCAAGAACAGGGTCAACGGTTCCGTTGTCGTCGATAGAAAGCCGTGGTGCCGGTAAAAGTCCGCAGCTTGTTCATCCTTGGCGTCGACGACCAGCGCATAAGCTGCAATCTCCGAGCGGACCACGCGCGTGAGCGCATCGGCCAGTAGCGCGGCCCCGAGCCCCCGTCCCTTGAATGCCTGGTCAACGGCAAGACGTCCCATCCGCACCGCGGTGACGGACGGGTAGCGCGGCAGCTTTTTGATGATCTCCGTCGGCAGATCTCTAAGGAGGATGCTTGCCGAGGCCAGGGTATAATAACCCGCGACGCGCCCATTGACCGAAAGCGCGATGAAACATGCCGTTACCCTGCGGCGTGTATCCTGCGTGACCCGCTCCCTGAAATAACGGTCCAGCGGTTCGGAACCGCTGTCGAACCTGTTGCGATCGTAAGTGTGATCGAGGGGGACTACCCGAAAGGGCTTATCGCTCATTCAGGGGTCACCAGCTCGCGATGACGGGCGAAAGCCCGTTCCAATGCGGGTGTCGCCTTGGGCGGCGACAATAACGCTTCCGCAAAGGATTTCTGATCGGCAAGGGAAAGCTTGATGACTTCCGCTTGTTCGATGACGCTTTCCGCTGCCTCTTGAACAGCGGTGATGACGAAGTCGGTTACGGTGCGGTTTTGCAGAGCGGCGGCGCGTTTGAGGGTATCGTGCAGTTGCTTGCTGATACGCGCCTCCAAGCGTGCGGTCGATATGGCTGTTGGACGACTCATGGTGCACCTCCTGATGACAGTATACGGCAATTAGCCGTACATATCAAGAGCAAATCGTTTCGGCGTTCTCTCAAGCCCCCCGACAAGGGCGACGACCTCCCTGGCCGCGACCGCAAGGTTACCGGCCGGGACAATCTCCGCGAGACTTGTCATTTGGCCCCTGCTATCGCCC
>JBEKJU010000345.1:0-3898 GCA_050011095.1 Syntrophorhabdales bacterium | reverse complement strand
GAGGGTGATGGTAACGGGATGTCCCATAGGCGGCGATTCATTGAAGGTTCTGGACATTATCGAAGAGGCGGGAGGGGTGATCGTCGCCCTCGATTCGTGCTCCGGCATGAAGCCTTACGCGGCCCTCATCGCGGAGGGCACGGGCGACCCTGTGCGGGCCATGGCTGCCCGGTACCTGTTGATCCCCTGCTCTTGCATGACGCCGAACACGCGCCGCCTCTCGGAAATAGAGAGGCTCATCCAAAAGTTCAAGCCCGATGCGGTAATCGACGTGGTGCTCCAGGCCTGCCATTCCTACAACATTGAATCCATCAAGGTAGGCGAAGCCGTCCGGGAGAGGCACGGCCTCCCTTTTCTCAAGATCGTCACCGACTATTCGCAGAGCGACGTGGGCCAGATCCGCACCCGCGTCGAGGCCCTCCTGGAGATGTGCCGGCAATGAACCCCGTCTATTTCGACAACGCCAGCACCTCGTGGCCGAAGCCGCCGGCCATGATGGAGGCGATGGCGCGCTTCAACGACGCCATAGGCGCGAACCCCGGTCGCTCCGGGCATCGCCTTTCCATCGAGGCGGCACGGGTGGTCTATGAGGCGAGGGAGCTTTCGGCCACGGCAATCGGCGCGCCCGACCCGCTTTCCATCGTGTTTACAAAGAACGCCACCGAGGCGATCAACTGCGTCCTCCTTGGATTGTTGAAACCGGGCGACCATGTTGTCACGTCGGGCATGGAGCACAATTCGGTGATGAGACCGCTGCGCTTCCTCGAAGGGCGGGACGTGGAACTCTCGATAGTCCGCTGCTCGCCGACCGGGGAGCTTGACCCCACGGATGCCATGGCCGCCATGAAAAAAAACACGAAGGTCATCGTCATGACCCATGCCTCGAACGTGACAGGGACACTGCTTCCCCTGGAGGCGCTGGCGCATATCGCACGCGAACACGACGCCCTCCTCATTGTCGATGCGTCCCAGACGGCAGGGAGCATCCCGATTGATGTGGTCCGGACAGGCATAGACATCCTCTGCTTCACGGGCCACAAATCCCTCATGGGTCCCCAGGGCACCGGCGGGTTCTATATCCGGAAAGGGCTTGAGGACCGCCTGCCGCCGCTCACGCGCGGCGGTACGGGGAGCGCGTCGGAATTCGAGGAGCAGCCGGATTTTCTCCCGGACAGGTTCGAGTCGGGAACACCAAACGCCATCGGGCTCGCGGGGCTCGCCGCGGGGATCCGGTTCGTCCTCGCCCGCGGTATAGACCGCATCCATGAAAGGGAGGTGCGCCTTACCCGTCAGTTCCTGGAAGGAATGGCGGACATTCCGGGCACGACCCTTTACGGGCCACGGGATGCCCGGCAACGCATCGCGGTTGTCTCCTTCACCATTCCGGGAATAATTCCGTCCGATGTCGCCTACGATCTCGACGAACAGTTCGCCATTCTCTCAAGGCCCGGCCTCCACTGCGCGCCGGCGGCCCATCGCACCCTGGGGACCTTTCCCCATGGGACGGTGCGGTTCAGCTTCGGCCTTTATACGACGGAAGATGAAATTAGCCGCGGTCTCGAGGCCGTCGCGCTGTTAAGCGCCGCATATCACACGAAAAAAGGAGTGAGCCATGTCTGAGCTTATCGACGCCAAGGGATGCGCCTGCCCGGAGCCGGTCATCCTCACAAAGAAGGCCCTCGATTCACACGATGACGTGACGGTCCTCGTGGACGACAGGACCGCCCTCGAAAACGTGACACGCCTTGCGTCATCGTCGGGGTGCGCTGTCGAGGCAACCGAGGAGTCCACGGGCGTATTCCGCATCCACATCACGAAGCAAAAGAGCGCCACGGCGGAATGCGGCAAGTCGCCGGAACGGCCGCACCCCGAGGGTGCGCCGCAATCCGTGGCCGGACCCACGATATTCGTGATCTCCTCCGCCGCCATGGGCCGTGGGAACGATGAACTGGGCGCGCTTCTCATGAAGGCCTTCATCCACACCGCCGTCGATCTTGAGCATCGGCCCGACACCATGATTTTTTACAATACGGGTGTAAAGCTCGCCGCTTCGGATTCCGGCGTTGTGGACGATCTGAAGGCGCTGGAAGAGAAGGGGGTGAGGATCCTCCTGTGCGGCACCTGCATCAATTTCTTCGAGCTGGGCGGCAGGATCGGAGCCGGGACCGTATCGAATATGTACGATATTGCGGGCGCCTTGTCGACAGCGGGAAGAATCGTCGCGCCATGAAAGGGGGTTCCCCTTATTGCGTGGCCCTCTTCCCGTCGGTGAGCCATGTCATGAAGGCGGAGAAGATACTGAAGGAGGCGGGCATACCGTATAAGATCGTCCCGGTGCCGAAGAGCATAAGCTCCGACTGCGGCGTGTGCGTGCGCTTCCTCCCCGAGCAGAAGGAGGCGATCGTGGCAGCCCTCCAACCGGATATCCCCATCGCTGAAATCCGCTGTGACCTTTAGGGCTCGTCAGAGCCCTTAGGGTTCGTTGAAAAGCCACCATTACCGTCTCCTTCCGGCCCTTTTTCCCGGTTTTTTCATGGGATCGCGAACGCCCTCCGCACGTTGCCGTGTCCCCGCCCTGAAGGCCCCCGGCATACAACCATTCCGCATTCCGCTTCAAGCCGGTCTGCCTAGATAGCCCTTCGCCCCGCCCTATTTGCACAGAATTTACGCCCGGTTCATTCTGCCTTAACAATGGCTAGATAAGCTGATGAAAAACAGGGCGGGCTTCACCGGAGGGTATGGGCATGGGCCCCGGCCTCTCAAGGGCGGCATTCGTGCCTGCGGGTCTTGATTTCCTTATGAGAGGTTCACCATGGATGGCGACGGAAGGTCGTTCTTCCCGGAACGAAATGAGCTGACAGGAATCAGTCCCGGAAGATGAGGGCGCGGATGAGAATTATGGTGGTGGATGATGAAGAGGATATTGTCGATCTGGTCTCCCTCAATCTCCAGCGCGAGGGTCATCAGGTCATTCCCGCGGGAACCGGAGAGGAAGCGCTGGAATTGCTAAAAACGAACAGGCCGGACCTCATTGTCCTCGACCTCATGCTGCCGGGAATGCAGGGTCTGGAGGTCTGCAGATACATTCGCGGGAGCCCGGAGTATTCGGGCATGCCCATTCTTATACTAAGCGCCAAAGGCACCGAGGTGGATCGAATTCTCGGCCTTGAGATGGGGGCCGACGATTACATAACCAAGCCCTTCAGCGTGAGGGAGCTGACCTTGCGGGTACGGCTTGCCCTCCAGCGAGGCAAGGGGGTGCACAAAAAGAACGGGCATGAGCCAACATTTTCTTACAAGGAGCTCTTCATTGATTTTAATAAATACGAGGTCACCGTCAAGGGCAGAAAGATCAACCTGTCCCCCATTGAGGCAAAACTGCTCTTTTTCTTGACGAAAAATCGCGGAAGGGTTTATACGCGCGATCAGCTCCTCGATCAGGTGTGGGGTAACGAAGTTTTTGTGACGCCGCGAAACGTCGATGTCTACATCAGCCGCCTCAGGAAACTCATCGAGCAAGACCCGCAGAAACCCACCTATATTGTCACGGTGACAAGTGTCGGCTATAAATTCGATGATTCCAGTCCATAGCGGCCTTCTTATAAATGAACGAGGTTAGGGCTCGGAAGGAAATAAATGAGTCAGATGGCGAAGGATTTTTGTCCGCCCGCTTCGTTGCGAAAAGGTCATGTACATCCAGTACATTTGGCCTTTCCGCAACGAAGCGGGCGGACAAAAAGACGAGCCAGATGACCCATTTATTTTCTGACGAGCCCTTAGTCTATGGAAGAGGATGTAAAGACCCTGAGCGATTACATGGCGATCCTGAAAAGGCGGAAGTGCTCGCTCATCCTTCCCCTCGTCATCATCTTTGCCGCGGCCCTCGTGGCGGCCTTTG
>JBEKJU010000344.1:0-3916 GCA_050011095.1 Syntrophorhabdales bacterium | reverse complement strand
GAAGAAAGCCGGCGAAGTCGGTGAACTGCTCCTACGGGGACCGAATATCATGAAAGGATACTGGCGGCAACCGGAGGCGTCGGCGGAAGCCCTTCGCGACGGATGGTACCATTCGGGGGACATGGTCTATTTTGATGAAGACGGCTATTACTACGTAAAAGATAGAAAAAAGGACATGATTGTGCGGGCTGCGTTCAACATCTACCCAAAGGAGATCGAGGATCTTCTGTATACGCACCCCGCAGTCGCCGAGGCACAGGTGGTGGGCATTCCCGACCTCGTGAAGGGAGAAGAAGTTGTCGCCTGCCTGGCGCTTAAACCAGGAGAAAGCCTGACCGAACAGCAGGTAATCGCATTTTGCAGAGAAAATATAGCAACATACAAGACGCCGAAATATGTAAGGTTCTACCCCTCCCTCCCAAAAACGGCCACCGGGAAACTGGAGAAAGTGAGGTTGCGACAGGACCTGATCGAACAGTTCGGGAAGCAATATTAGAAGGCAAAGGCGGACGAAGGAGGGACGATCGTGCGCGAGGCAAGACACTGCATCTTGTCGGACCGAATCCGGTTTGCTCAAAAACTCGGGGCTCCGAGATCGGAGATCGTCCTTTAAAAATCGCTTTTTTCTGGTGGAAAAGGCGAAATGGACTTTGATTGAAGGGAAAATAGCATGGACTACGATGAGGCGCGCAGGAGACTCCGAAAGGAACGTGAATGGATCGATGCCGGCAATAGAACCGGAGTGGAGAAACAACGGACCAAAGGGAAAAACAATGCCTGGCAGAGGATCGGGCTTCTTCTGGATCGAGGCTCGTGGCTGGAATATGGGGAATTAGCGCGCTCCGGGGAACCCCGTTTGAAGGACCGTTCGCAAAGAGACGGTGTCATCACGGGCCTCGGAAGGATCAACGGCCAAAAGGTCGTAATCATCGCTCACGACATCACTATCGTCGGGGCTACGCAGTCTTACGTCAGCGTCAGGAAAGTGGAGCGAATGATAGAAATAGCGGTAAAGGGCAACATTCCCATTATTGCCCTCAATGAAGGGGGAGGCGTGAGGCTTCCTGACGGCGTAGGTGTGGGTTTTGCACGGTTGTGTGGTCTCGATACGATCCGGTCGCTCAGCACTTTGGCCTATCGCGACGGCAGGCCTTTGTTTATCGCCGCCGTATTCGGATATTGCTACGGCGACCAGGCGCTATGGACCGGGTATAGCGATTTCACCTTCATGGTAAAAGACTCCTCCATTGCCTTATCGGGCCCTCCCGTTCTGGAAGCGGCCATCTCGGAGAAAAAGACCGATGTGGAGCTTGGCGGTCCCCAGATTCATCAGACCATCACGGGTCTCGTTGACTCAGTGGTAGAAACGGAGGAGGAGTGTATCAGGAGAATCAAGGAAATTTTGTACGTCCTGCGCGGCCCGGAGAATACGTCGGATCCTGTTGAGAGGATCATTCCGGAGCTGGAGTCAATCGTGCCCGCCGATAACCGTAAAGTCTATGACATGCGAAAAGTGCTCAATCTTTTATGTGATAACGGAGAATGGATAGAGTTGAAGTCCAAATTCGGGACAGGAATTCTTGTGGGCCTGGCACGCATAGGTGGCCGGGCAGTGGCGATCATCGCGAATCAGCCGCTCTCGGCCGGCGGATCGGTAGACGCGAAGGGCATCAGGAAATGCGCTGCCTTTCTCGAATTCGCCGTTCGAAGAAAACTATCTCTTCTCGTGATACAGGACCACCCAGGCTTCTTGGTCGGATCTGTGGTGGAGAGAGACGGGCTGATACAGGCGATTGCAAGCCACGCGAATGCGCTGGAGACGGTTGACATCCCCATGGTAACGCTCATCATCCGAAAAGCGTATGGAGCCGCTTACTATTTTCTGGGAACCGGTGCTTCCGGAGCACAGTTTGTCGCCGGATGGCCCAATGCGGAGATCAGTTTTATGTCACCCGAAATAGGCGCGGCCATATTTAATAAGCATACAGAGCCTGAAAAGAAGCGGGAAGCTCTGGAAGCGACAGCCGAGGAACTTCGGAGGGGAGCATCGATTTGGGATGCTGCTTATGAGTTTTGGGTGGACGCGGTCATCATGCCCGAGGAGAGCCGAAAAATCATATGCCATGCTCTAGATCTTCTATGTTGAGGGGCGGAATTGTGTCAGGCTTTTTGGCGCGGACTGCTGGGTATGTGCTCAGATATGTAAGCTCGGGGCCATTGTGCCGGGCACTGGCTGGGGAGGTGGAGCATGACCGATAACGTGACGAATATACTTCTTTCAGGTCTTGGCGGCCAGGGTACGATCATCGCGGGTAAGATTCTCGGTGAAGTATTTTTCACCGCGGGCTACGACGTAAAGAGTTCCGAGGTCCACGACATGGCCCGGAGGGGAGATGTGACCACCCATTTCAGTTTCGGAAAAAACGTGGACTCGTCCCTCATTACGCAGGGCGAAGTCGACTATTTTGTGGCCTTCGAACTGCTCGAAGCCATGCGCTACATAAATTGGATGAAACCCACAGCCAAGATCATCATCAACAGGCAGGCAATATTGCCACCCGCAGTCACCCCGGGAGAGAAGACATATCCCGGTAATATTGAAAAGACATTCAAGAAACGCTTCAAAAACAATGTGCAGCTGATAGACGGACAGAAGATTGCGAAAGACCTAGGCAACGTTCAGGCCACAAACGTCGTTCTCGTGGGCGCCCTTTCCGATTTCTTCCCGGAAATAAAGGAAGGGCTATGGATAAAGGCGATAAGATCACTCCCCGCACCCGAGCTTCATGATATTAACGTCAAGGCCTTCTATGAGGGGAGGACACAGGAAATACGAACACAGTTGGGGAGGTTTTAATGAGACGCGCGGGACTTTATTCGGAGGATATCGTGTTAAACGGACAATCGCTTATGGCGAAAGGTGTATGCCACGGGGGGAAATGAGATCACCGACAGAACTCGCGCATGGCATTTTCAACAACATCAAAAAAGGAGGGGGTTATGGACGAAGAAAAATGGGCAGGTACCGGGCCGACAGGTTTCGCAGCTTTTTCTATGGTCTGTTTGACCATCTTTCTCTCACTTAATGGATATCTGGCTAAAGAGAATATGCCGGTATTTTTTGCTCTCCTGACTGCCGGTGGGGTAGCGCAAATCCTTGCCGGAATGGTAGAGCTGAAAAAAGGGTTGACTACAGGAGGCAATCTCCTTCTCTCTTTCGGAACAATGTTCATGTTGGGTCCGGCCCTGACATTTCTTCTGGTAGGACTTAAGATTGCGACGCCCGTTCCTTTGATCGGTTACATAAATATCCTTCTGGGGGTTTTTATGGGTGTTTATGTCATCCCTCTCATGCGGGCTCCGTTAGTTCCCTTTCTCATCGGCCCTATCGGGTTTTTCGTTTTGACAACCCTGGGCCTCACGGAACTCGGCTACATTGCTTTTAAACCGGTCGCATCTTTTCTCTTTGCGCTGTCTGTAATATACGGACTTTATATGATGGCGTACGGTTTGGGAGAGGGGGCGCACATCCATATCCCTGTAGGAAGGCCCCTGATGCCGATGAAACTGGCGCCAAAATAGCGTGCCCTGGGGTCTCCTCGAGCACGAGGGGTCCACGAGAGGATTGGCCGCCGCAAGATAAGCAAATTCGTTCTGGAAGGCCTTCTATCGCCATTTGCCGTGACGAAGGATGACTGAAAGTTCATTGTCACGTGGGGGCAGCATCATTGTCGGTTGATTCGCCCCGACTTTAGAAAGGGGGTTATGCGACTGCGCGAGATTCAAAGGGGGTATTCCATGATCAACCAATCCTTAATCGGGGAGTTTCACTCAATCGTCGGCAAGGAGAATGTCCTCACATCGAAGGAGGCCCTCCGGGCCTACTCCTATGACGGCACCACCAACTGGATACACG
>JBEKJU010000343.1:0-3918 GCA_050011095.1 Syntrophorhabdales bacterium | reverse complement strand
TTGGGAGCCTTCGATCAGGACTTTGGGGGGGGCGGTGTGATCACACGTTGTCTTCGCCAATCCCGTAGCCAGGGCAGCGCCGGCATCACGCACCTTTCCCCTCGACCCCTACCGAGAGGACATTATGGACGAACTGTGGGACATCAAAAGGCTTTCCCAATACCTCGGCATGAAAAAGTCCAGCCTGTACGCGCTGATCGAGCGAAACGAGATACCCCATTACCGGATCGGGAGACTCGCTCGGTTCAGGCCTGCCGAGATCGATGAGTGGCTCCTCACCAAGAAGTGTGAGGACGGGTCTGGAAAAGAGACCCGGCGGGTGTCCAGGAGACGGTTGAGCCCTCCCTCGGCAGCGTCGCAGATAGTGAGAGCTGCCATTGACGATCTGAACCCCGGACGGTATAATTCTTCCGGGAAATCAGACCGTATCAAGGGCCTCGGAAAGGAGGGATGATATGGGATTGTTCAGAAGAGGCCCGACATGGTGGATGAGCTTTACCTACAACGGCCGGCAGGTGAGGCAGTCCACCGAGACAGATGACAAGAAATTGGCCGAGAAGATCCACCACAAGGTGATGACCGAGGTGGCGGAGGGAAAGTGGTTCGACAAACCTGCGGGCGAGAGAAAGACTTTCGGGCAGTTGATGGAGAAGTACCTGGCGGAACATTCCTTGCCGAACAAGACTCCCAAGTCCCACACGCGAGACAAGAGCCTGTCGGCGCACCTGCTCCGGTATTTCGAGTCACTTATGCTGTCGGAATTGAGCCCCAAGCTCGTTTCCCGGTACAAGGTCTCCCGGAGGCAGGAGGGGGCGAAGCCGAAGACGATCAACAACGAACTCGTCCTCATGAACCATGCGCTCAACCTCTGTGTGAAGGACTGGGAGTGGCTGAGGGTCAACCCCATCGACAAGGTCTCGAAGGAGAAGGTGAACAACAAGATAGACCGCTGGCTGAGACCCGACGAGGAGACCCGGCTTTTGGCCTCTTCGAACCGGTGGCTGGCGGAGATCATCGTCTTCGCCATGAGCACCGGCCTTCGCCAGTCGGAGATCCTCGATTTGAAGTGGGACCAGGTGGACCTTTTCAAGAAGACGCTCTACATCGCCGAGCAGAAGAACAAGGAGAAAGACGTGCTCCCGCTCAACGGGAAAGCCATGCAGGTGCTGAAAGCGAGGGCGTCAGTCCGCAGCTTGCGCGACGGCTACGTCTTCCTCAACCAGAACGGCGGGAGGATCAACGCCAGGAACCTCATCAGGGCCTTCAAAAATGTCTGCAACAAGGCGGAAGTGAAGCGCTTCAGGTTCCACGACCTTCGGCACACCTTTGCCACGAGGCTCGTGCAGGCGGGCGTCGACCTCTACACGGTCCAGAAGCTCGGCCGCTGGAAAAGCATCACGATGGTGGAACGGTACGCCCACCACTGCCCCGAAAGTTTGAGGCCCGGCGTGGAGGTTTTGGACAAATTTATCACAAATTTAGCACAATCGCCCCAAGAACCACAAAAAAGGGTTACGGAAAAACCCGTAACCCCTTAATTTTATTGGTTGCGGGGGCTAGATTTGAACTAGCGACCTTCGGGTTATGAGGGCCAAAGCGGGGCTTTGTATGGGGTCATACTGAATGATAGGAATTGACATTTTCCCCTGTAGCATCATGGTATTAAGCGACATTGAGTAAGATGGAAAGGTACCGCTGTTAGACACCTATATGGACACCAAAATCAGACTCATGGACACCTATATGGACACCTACTCATGGTGAATTTAGGTAGGTAGGCTCTCAGTATCAGACCGGGCAGTGGGGAGAAAGGCCCGGCGATCTCGACGGGGCTCCGGGTTCTCCCTTTTTCGTCTTCCTCGTGGCCGCTCCGCCGCCGCGTATGGTCCGCTGTCGCCCTTGGCAGGGCAACGAGTCGTGGTCTATGCCTTGCGCGTCTCCTGATGCCAACAAGCACGTACGAAGGGGGGAGAATAGTATCCCCCCCCCCTTGATACATCGCTCACGGCCTCCAGTTGGGATCAAACTCCGGGAGGATCGGCTGCAGGAGGATCGGCTCCGGGCTAAATGCTTCAGGCGGCATTATCACGAGGTCGGCCGTCGTGCCGTTCTCGTTGAGGTGATAGGTCACGTCGCCTATGAGCCACGTGACGCCTTGCGGCACTTTCAGGCCGGGGAGCGAGAGAGGGACAAGGGTGTTCGGGGTCCATAGGGTCCCGGCCGAGTCGCGCCAGCTGTCCGTGGTGAGCGTCAATGCGTTCGATCGGCCCCAGCGGCGGTTTCTCTCCCATATCGCCCTCTGCTGGCAGATTGGCTCTCCCCAACCGCCGGTCTCCGCTATGATGTACCTTTTGCGGTTGCGGGGGACGAGATTATCCGCGGCAACGTAGAAGGCGTAACCGCCCCACCCCTCTTCGGCGAAAGTCGCCACGGACTGGCTAAAGCACTGATAGGTCGAGAACCTTTGATCTATCGAGAACTCGGCGCTCGCCGCCTGGACATTTTGTCCCTGAGTGAAACCGCTCGCGGCCTGTGTGGTGCCTACCTGTGCGAGATAGAGCGAGCCGTCCGGCAACTCATAGGCGAGAAGCCCCCGCCATCTACAGACGCGCTCGATGATCTCATAGGCTGATTCCCCCCGGATCACATTTTGCTGCGGGATCGGCGTGCCGACGTCCACCTGGGCCGCGTTCACGGTGATGCCATAGGCAGAGGCGAGCTTTTGCGCGATCACGAGGGCCGATGATTCGGTGATCTGTCCGTTCGGCCACTCGGCGGCGCAGTCGACAAGGTCCTGACACTTCCCCCGGCCGGTGATCCGGATGGTGTGATCGGTCGGCGTGATGCTCGGGTTGTACTTGTCCACATACCCGGTGATGACGAGATCACCGCCTATCTTCACCTGACAGGCATCTCCGGGAGACACGACTACGGCGTCCGCCTGGCCAGGGAAGAGCTCGGTGAGAGACACGTCCCAATCTGAGGGACAACGTTCTATCCCTCGGGTCACGCGGATGGTCTGCCAGCCGGAGATTGACGTGTTGTTTACGACTAAGGTAAGATCGTCAGACATAGTTTGTTTCTCCTTTCTTTTAAATTTTGTTGTTGGTAATTCGCCAATTGGCGAAATTCCTGAATCCCATCTGAGGCCCACAACGTCCCTCCCCCCCGACAAGCAAAAGGAGGTCTGGCAGGAAGCCATGGAGACCGCCCCCGAGGGGAAGTTCACAGCCCGGCACGTGCAGGAGGCGGTCTCAGTCCGCGTCGGCCTGGCCGGTATCATCGTTCATCAGCTTCACCAGCGCCTCAGTTACGCCGTCCCACAATATGGCCTCCATTTTGCCGGGCTTCAGATGGTGGACTTTTGAAGCAACTTCGGGCGGAATCTCCAGGAGAAAAATACCTGCGATCATCTGGACGGGCAGTTTCTCACGTTTGACGGAAGGTTGTTCGATTTGCCTTGCCGATCGGGGCGCGCTTCGATATTTCTGCAAATTGGCGTCGCTCGCCTCGACATCAACAAGGTCGCCTTCGAACACCAGCAATCCGCGTTTCTTCCACCTGGTGACCGCCGGTTTCGAGACGCTGTGAAGTGCGGCGAAAGCGGTCATCGTCATGAGTTCCATAACAGTTAACCTTCAGACGGTTTTGGTTAACCGTAAACCATATTTTGAAAAGTCCATAGCTATCCATGCATCGAGGCGCGCAATCCCCGAGGAGCCTGGACTATGGCGGAGGACCCCGCCAACTATTCAATCGACCGGTCGGAATAATCCATGGGTCCGGCTCGAAGCGTTCCCAATTTGTATCGGCGGGTTCCCAATTTGTGTCAATGGGTTCGGAGGTCCACGGGTCGCCTGCCGACACGATAGGACGCCGATACTGTGCAGCGCTGCTGTTCATGCTCTCCATGACGTA
>JBEKJU010000342.1:0-3924 GCA_050011095.1 Syntrophorhabdales bacterium | reverse complement strand
TCAAGCGACCCCTGGGCCGGGTCGTAAACCGTGAGCACCAGTTCGTCCGCGGGTATCAACCTGCGGATATAGAGAAGACAGTTCCAGAGCGCCTCGCCTATATTGAGGCTTCCGCAGATGCGGAAGGTAAACTCGCGAAAAAACTCGTTCTTGTGCATGGGTCCCTCCGGCTGCATGTCATCTGACGACTGTCCCTCGGAAGTTGCGGCGGCAGCCCTCGCATATATTGATGATATATGATAATCTACAATATATCTTCGAATTATGACAGAAATTTCCGTAGCATTTAATAGTATGGCGGAGCGATTACTATAATGGGCCAAAGACATCGCGATCTTCCCGATTATGGCACGGTTTATGCTTGTATTGACCCATGCGATGGATGGAGATCATACGGCTGAGGACGACGCAGGCCCACGTGCACAACGTGGCAGACATGCTTCTGGATACGGCGGAGCGCGCAACCGGGGAAGACGGACTCCTTCAGGTCCGCATGTACAAGAGCGCCTCATATCAGACCGACATGGCCCTCTGCCTGACATGGGATACAAGCCCCCCCCGTCAGCAGGGAAGCAGGACGGGCCTGAGCATAAGCGAGGCGCTCAAGACCTTCGGGCTTGTGGAACACTCGATATGGGTGGAGAAGGAGACACAGTAAGCGCGAGGCCGGCCAGCTCGCGAAGGTGGGCGGTGAGTGAGGCGCAGGACAAAAGATGGGCGACATAAGAAAGATGTTCGACCCGAAATCGGTCGCGGTCTTCGGCGACATGGAAGGGGAGGCGCCTGAGGAGCGGGTCCTTCTCGCCAACCTCCTGCTCTCGGATAGACACAAGACATTTTGGGTGCACACGCAAGGGGAGGCAACCGGGTCCGGAAAAAAGGCGCGGAAGAACGCGCGGCCCACACCGCTCGTCGTCAGTCCGACGGGCGATGCCGCGTTCGAGGTGACGTCCTACCCTGACATAGGGAGTATCCCGGAGAAGATAGACCTCGCGGTCGTGGCGAGCGCCGCCCCCATCATCCCCGGCATCGTCGAGGACTGCGGCAAGGCAGGGGTGGAGGGGATCGTCATCGTTTCCGGGGGTTTCAAGGAGGCGGGTGAAGAAGGGACAAAGCTGGAAGAGGCCCTCAGGGAGATCAGAAACCGTTACCGCATGAGGATCGTGGGCCCCAACAGGGGAAGCATCATCAGGCCGGGCATCGGCCTCAACACATCCGCCTTCGACGCGCAGCCGGATGAGGGGAACATCGCCTTCATCTCCCAGAGCGAATCACTCGCGCGGGTCGTCCTCGACTGGGCGGCGAGCGCCCATGTGGGTTTCAGCATGTGCGTCTCCCTGGGCTCCATGGTCGATGTCGATTTCGGCGATCTCATTGACTTTCTTGGCGAGGACCCGAAGACGCGGAGCATCATGATCTACATGGAGAGGGTCGGCAACGCGCGGAAATTCATGAGCGCGGCCCGCAGCTTTGCCCGGAACAAGCCGATCATCGTCGTAAAATCCGGCCAGTTCAAGGAAAGCGCACGGGCGTCCCTATCCCACACGGGCTCCATGGCGGGCTACGACGCCGCATACGACGTCGCCTTCAGGCGGGCCGGTGTGGTAAGGGTCCGGGAGATCATGGACCTCTTCAACGCGGCCGAGGTGCTCCATTCGAAAAACCTCCCGAAGGGGCCCGCCCTGGCGATCGTCACGAACGCCGGCGGCCTCGGCGTGATGGCGACGGACATCCTCATCGGCCTCAGGGGAAGGCTCGCGCAACTCGGGGCCCAGAGCGTCGACGAGATGGACACGTTCCTGCCGGCCCACTGGAGCAGGAGCAACCCGGTCGACCTCTTCGGCGATGCCGATATCGAACGGTATACGAGGGCCGTGAACGTCTGCCTCGCCGATCCGCAGGTGGACGGCATCCTCGTGATCTACACGTCCAGTCAGACGGCCCCGCCGACCGAGCTTGCCTCGGCGATCATGAAGATCGCCGAAGGGGCGTACAAGCCGGTGATCGTCACGTGGATGGGCGCGAGCAGCGTCCAGGAGGGGAGGGAGGCCCTCAAGGAGAACCACATACCCGTGTACGAAACGCCTGAAGAGGCGATCAAGACATACCTCTACATGTATCGGTATAAGAGAAACCTGGAACTCCTCTACGAGACCCCCGCCGAGTTGCCCGTCGAGCAGTCCCCGCCGAAGAACAACCTTAAGGCCTTTATCCGGAGGACCCTGAAGGAAGGGAGGAGGATCCTCTCCGAGGCCGAATCGAAGAACTTTCTCAAGAGCTACGGCATTCCCACGAGTACCCCCTTTATGGTGAACAGCGCGGATGCGGCCGCGAGCTGGGCGGAGAGGCTCGGCTACCCCATCGTGCTCAAGATCGTCTCACCCGACATCCTCCACAGGAGCGATGTGGGCGGAATGGTGGCGGTTCATGCCGAAGGCAGGCTCAAAGCGGAATATGACAGCCTCCTGGAAAGGGTCAGAGAGAAGGCGCCCGGCGCGGCGATCACGGGCGTGACCATCGAAAAAATGGTCGAGGGGGTCGATTATCAGCTCATCCTCGGTTCCAAGAAGGACACGGACTTCGGTTCCATCATCCTCTTCGGCGTCGGGGGAATGCGGGCCGAGACCTACCGGGACGTCTCATTCGCGATACCGCCCCTCAACCAGACCCTGGCGAGGCTCCTCATGGAGGAGACCGAACTCTGCCGGACGCTCCGGGACTTCAGCCCGCAGAAAATGGCCGCCTTCCGTGAGATGGAACAGATCGTCGTCAATTTTTCCAATTTTGTCGTCGATTTCCCGGAGATCGCGGAAATGGACATCAACCCCATCGTGATATCGAAGGGGAAGCCCCTCGCGGTCAACGCGCGGATCGTCCTCGAAGAAGGCGATTTCACCCAGACCGTCCAATATTCCCACCTGGCGATCACGCCCTATCCCACCCGGTACGTGACCCACTCGCTGCTCCCGAACGGCAGGGAGGTGGTCCTCCGGCCGATCAAGCCGGAGGACGAGCCGCTGGAGCACGAGTTGCTCAGCTCCCTGTCCCAGGCGACGATGCGGTCGCGGTTCTTCTCCATCATAAAGGACATCTCCCACGAGATGCTCGTGCGGTACTGCAACATCGACTATGACAGGGAGATGGCCATCGTGGCCGAGGTCAGGGAAAACGAAAAGAGAAAGCTTATCGGCATCGGCCGGCTGATCATCGACCGTGAGTTCAAGTCGGGAGAATTCGCCGTGCTAGTCCACGACGACCACCAGGGGAGCGGACTCGGCTCCAAGCTCGTGGACATGCTTATCGGCGTCGCCGAGGAGAAAGGACTCGAACGCATGTACGGCGAGGTATTGACGGAGAACGCAAAGATGCTCGCCGTCTGCAAGAAGCTGGGGTTCATCGTCGAGACAGCGGACGAGGAGATCACGAGGGTCGGCCTCTCGCTGCGCTGATAAGGCAATTGTTGGGGATAGCGTCGCTGCAATTGTTGGGGCTAGCGTCGCCCCCTCCACGGGCAAAGCCCGTGGAGTCCTCCCCCTCATGAAAAGGAAGGGGCGGGGGCGAAAGACCTCTTTTCCCGCCCCCCTTGACCGTCCAGCAGAGAGCCATTATACTGGTTTTGTATGTCATTTCAACGGGTTTAGCGGTGTTACGTCCTGGCCGGTTCTGATCTGCTTTAGGGCGAGGCACGGGGAAAGGCCTCGATTCGACTTGCGCGGTGGAACAGGCCGGATGGGGCCCAGCGATTCGCTTGGGGGGAAGCGGCATGTACGATGGCGATACGTTCTTTCGGGAGTTCGTTTTGCGCATCTGCGGAAGCCTCAATATAGGCGAGGCGCTCTGGAACTGTCTTCTCTATATCCGCAGGTTGATACCCGCGGACGAACTGGTGCTCACGGTTTACGACCCGGCCCAGGGGTCGCTTGA
>JBEKJU010000341.1:0-3930 GCA_050011095.1 Syntrophorhabdales bacterium | reverse complement strand
GGCGTCGGTGGCGCGGGTATACGTGAAGAGTTCCATAAAGACCTCCATGGATGCAGCTGGTGCTTCAGGCCTGTTGGCGAACGTGCTGGATGGCGGCGACGATGTTGGGGTAGGCGCCGCAACGGCAGATGTTGCCGCTCATCAGTTCCTTGACGTCGGCGTCGCTCGCGCCGCATGGCTCCTTGAGCAGGGCGACCGCGGACATGATCTGGCCGGAAGTGCAGTAGCCGCATTGGTAGCCGTCATGCTCGACGAACGAGGCTTGCATGGGGTGGAGATTGCCGGGGTCCCCGAGGCCCTCGATCGTGGTGATGGAGTCGCCCTCGTGCATGATCGCGAGCGTGAGGCAGGAGTTGATGCGGCGGCCATTCACATGAACGGTGCAGGCTCCGCACTGGCCGTGGTCGCAGCCCTTTTTGGTTCCCGTGAGTGAGAGCGTCTCGCGCAAGGCGTCGAGCAGTGTGGTACGGGGATCAACCTCGACACGAACAGACTCGCCGTTGACGGAGAGGGTGATGGGGACTGCGCTCTCAACCTTCTCTGTCGCGCTTGTAGTTGTTTTCGCAGGAGCGGTGGCGGAATGGGCGCGAGCTACCAGCGGAGCAGCGGTAACCGTGACTCCTGCCGCGCCGATTTGCGAGAGGAACGAGCGGCGTGTCAGGCGGCCGGTGGAGTCTTCATTGTTGGGTTTGTCTTCACTATGCATAACGATCTCCAGTTGAAGGGGGAACTTCGGAATCGGATTAACGATATGTTCGCACAGAGCGTGCCTCTAACGCACTTGGCGAATAGGCTAGGCGAGCGCCCGCGGCACCGCTTCTTCCCATCGTCCCTGGGCCTTCAAAATGAGTTCTACAACTTCGCGAGCAGCGCCCCGGCCCGCAAGACGGCGCGTTATGAAGTGACAGACAGCCGCTAACTCGGGCGCGCCATCGGCTACGCACACTGCCAGACCAGCTCGCAGCGCCAAAGGAATGTCAGGCAGATCGTCGCCCATGTAGGCGACCTCTTCCTCGGTCACACCCGCCTTTTGCATGCACTCCTCGAAAGCCTCGGTCTTCCTGGCCTGTCCCAGGTACACAAAGGTGACCCTCAGTTCTTCGGCACGCTTTTGAACGGCAGGCGAGTGTCGACCGGTGATGAACCCCGTCTGGATCCCCATTGTGTGGGCGAGCGACAATCCCTGCCCATCGTGCGCATTGAAGACCTTCATCTCGGAGACAGTCGAAGTTCCGGAGCCGTCGGCAATAGCCGCCGAGATTAGACAGACGCCTCCATCGGTAAGCGTGCCATCCACGTCCATTAAAAACAGTTTGATTTTGCGAGCACGAGCCAGCACATCAGGCGAGGCCAGCGACTCTATAGCGGTGTCAGACATCTTTAACTCTCCTACCCTCTCCTTATGATGAATACGGTCTTATCGTCGATTCGGTCGGGCTCGCCGATTTTCCTCAAAAGATCGTCATTCCTCAGCGCGTACTCCAGAATCGTGCTGCAGATTTCGCTGGCCGGCCTTTGCTTGTTTTCCCGGATGATCTTTTCGATCTCTTGTCTATCCTGCTCGTCTTCCCCGTCATACACCCCATCTGTGTAAAGGAAGATAATATCCCCTGGACTCATCAGGGTGATCTCATCCAAGTCGGCGGCAGTTATCTGACTCCGCCGGCGCATGAGGGATACATACCTGCTCCGGTCCGGATGGTCCTCTGGGATTTCGAGACCGAGCGAAGGGAATTGCATCATGCGATCCCATCCGATATCCATAAACTTCCCATATTCCGCGGAGAACACAAGCGGCGGCGGATGGCCAAAGTTTACAAAGCGAAACAGTCCGTTCGTACATATTTCACCGTAAACCATGGTAGCTATTTCGCGCGTGTTGTTCTCCGTATCGAAGCCCAATGCATTTCTGGCAGTAACGGAATGTGCAAGCCGGAGGTTGATGATCTCAAAGACCTCCGCCGTTGTTTTTCCGTGGGCATCGAGTTCGCAAAGCATCGCGGTATGAAAGGTGTCATGAACGGTGGACGCAATTTTGGCCGCAATGCTCCCGTGTCCCTGGGCGTCAACCAGCAGCACACCCGCGGTGGTATAGAGCTCATGCAGGTTCTCGGCAATTCTCAGTTGTTCAGAACTCTTGGCCTTTCTGTACTGAGCGGCATCTTCAGGAGAGTAATCCGGCCTGGATCTCCACCACTGCAAATGGTCGTCGACTGGGTTACGCGGTCCCGAGCCATCCGGCAGCGGTTCTAGATATTGCCTGGCCAATTTGTTCGCGCGCTCAATGCGGGCGTCGATGTTATAGCGCTGCTGAAAGTTGATGTACTCAAACAGATCCCCATCCGCATTCGCCGCAGGAATCGAGTTCCCGAACATTTCGATTCCAGGCAGGCGAGGGATCGCGCCCTCTACCGGTTTCAGTCTCTTACGAAGATAATCGTCGAGAGTCGAAGAGGCGACTCCGCTTTCATTCACATCCATGGCGATGTTCCCCTCATGGAATCGAGTATATTTGGCGAGCTCAAGCCCCAGGAACGGTCTGACATCGCATCATGAACGGGGTAGTACGTACAGTTTGCAGGTTGGCGAAAAAAAGCGTCCAGATTTGCGCATAAATTATCCACACAAGATCTGATTCCAAATGCTCTAGCAATACTGAAAGAATACGTTGGTTTCAGGTCATTTGCGCATAAAACGGACATAATCCTGCAATAGGGGTATTTATTGCAGATCATTATCCTCAAAGGTGCGAGTGTTGTTAAAGGCCACTCTTCCTTACAAACAATCACGAAGCGGTGCGGATCGATTCGATCTCCAACCTCTCACGTGAAGTTAGCAGGCCGGTTTGCTGGATGAGGCTGCCGACTTACCTGTATTGAACTGAGAGCCACCCACTCAACATAGGTTCTTTCTCCTACCGTTGTTCTCATTTCGTTGTCTGACGAGTGGAAAGTTACAATCCGTGTAAGTTCCTCTTAGAAACCAATCTAAATATCTTAAGTAACCATAAAGTGCTATTTTGACCACCTCAAGTTACCATATACTCGATTTTAGGTAATCTTTATCTGAAATTGAATAAGAAATCTTGGAGCGCGCTGCGTTGCACATGACGAACGTCACTCTTTCGTCGCGAATGTGCATTTATGATCGCTTTCTCGAAATGGGCAGTTTTGACGACTTTTTCAAAGTGAGCAATTTTGACCGCTTTTCGAGCTGAGCATTTGGGACCACTTCTTTGACCTGTGCAGAACGCTGTGTCGCGTAAGTAATTGCCAACTATTTTGCCGGTTTAGTTCTGCCTTGAAGTGCTCACCTCTCTCGGTGATTCAACGGGCGTAACTCCTCGGCGCCTTCGTAAGTCCATGACTTTCTCACCGAAAGATCTCTTTATTCCTACGAGAAGAATACCGATAGGAAAAAGGACACCGCGACAATTTGTACGAACTGTTCTCTGAGCAATGACAGCCATGGTTAACATGCTCTTCGCAACGGTGGCGCAGGCCGCTGCCACGGTTAACGGAAATGCGCGCTCGCTCATCTCCCAATGAGGCTGATCAATGAAGCAGTTCCTTGGTTCTATCTTTGCGCTTGTGACAATCATCGTCCCAGCGCACGCAATCACCGTAACGACTCCCGCAAACGGTGCGCAAGTCACTTCACCCTTCAGCCTAGTTGCAAGCACAGGTACTTGCGACTCAAAGCCCGCGGTCTCCATGGGCTACTCCATTGACTCTGGTTCGACGGCGATTGTTTCGATATCCTTCAGCGCAACGGTAAGCGCTGCGCAGGGAGCGCACATCCTGCATGTGAAATGTTGGGGGCAGGGTGTGAGCGGAGTTGTGGATCTGAACATTATTGTTGGTTCTGCGACACCCGCCTCCGCATTTACCGTCAGCAGCCCAACGCCCGGTGAGGCAGTGTCATCGCCGT
>JBEKJU010000340.1:0-3939 GCA_050011095.1 Syntrophorhabdales bacterium | reverse complement strand
CCGGGAAATCCTCCGCGCAGCCAGAGCTGGAGCAACGTAGGCTCGCCTACAGGCAGCTCCAGGGTATAAAACGGCCCCATGTCAAGGTAGGTAATGCGTCCAGCTAGGCTTTCTCCAGACTGCCGAAGCAGATCGATGGAGGCGGAACCCAGAATGAGGAATCTCCCTGTCGCATGGCCGGTGCGCCGGCCTTGATCGATAATGCCGCGAAGCGAGTTGAACAACTCCGGGACGCGATGAATTTCATCCAGTACAACCAGGCTGTTCTCATATTGGCGGAGGAAGATAACCGGCTCGACCAGCTTCTCCCGGTCCTCTCTTGCCTCCAAATCAAGATAAAGCGCTCCAGGGTGCGAGTCGGCAATCTTCCGCGCAAGGGTAGTTTTTCCAACCTGCCGTGGTCCGATAATCGCCACAGCCGCCTGTCTCTTGAGAGCCAGCTCGATAGGGATGGCCGCAGATCGGATAATCATCCTTGCATATTACACAAGTAGTATTCGATTTGCAATGATAAAGTCCGGCGCGACAACCAGCAAGGGCCAGGTAGAGCGCGGGCGGGTGCCGGGGGCGTAGCGGGCGGCGTTTCGCGAGCAAACCCCGAAAAGGTCTTCGGGCCTCAATTCTCCCCAAAAAGGCGGGGAAATCTCGCGTCAGGATGCCCGTAGGCGCGTTTTCTCGATGTGTTCCGTGGGGTAGGTATCCCCTTTTGCTCTTCGCCTCAGATCAGTATCGGTTCGACCTCATCGAGGCTCATCTCGTCGCGCCTCCGGTCGTAAAGCTGCGTCGTCCGGGTGCTGGCATGGTTGGCCATAGACGCGGCCTTCTCCAGCGTCCCGTCGTTCTTGAGATAGGCCGTGATACCGGGTCGGCCTGAAACTGTGGTTGCCGAACTTGGTCTTGATCCCGGCCGCCTTGGCACGCCGGGGAATCATCTGGTAGGCGTTGGCCTGGGGCAGGGAACTGCGGGAGAGCTGGCCCGTGCCGCGGCCGATAGTGCGAAACAGCGGCCCCTTTGGGTCGTCCGCAAGCCCGGAGCCCTCCATATAGGCCGTGAGGGCCTGCTCAAGGTTGTAATGGCAGGGCATGGCGTGATCCTTGCCACCCTTCTCATGGAGCCGCACGCAGAGCCTTCGGTTCTGAGTGAACACGTCCTCGACTTTCATTCGCAGCGCGGCGCCGATGCGTGCGAAGCTGTAAATGCCTCTTCTTTGGCAATAGGTTTGCGCAACGGAGCCTTACCGTACGATTTTTGACGTTCGGCGTAGTGACCCCTAATTTCCCTCATAGTCACCGAATCCTTTCACTCGACACCATGCCACGTCTACAGGTTGTCTGTGATACATTTTCCGCATCATGAAAAAGCGTCTGGCGATACTCGCAGTGTATGGAGCACTGGCAACGGCTGGCCTCTTGGCCGGTCAAACCGCGCCAGCCAACCCGCCAAAAAGCCGGATCACAGCGCAGGGCACTGGCAAAGCAGGAGAGAAGCAAGCAAAACCCAAGGAAGGCAACGCCAACGCTCCACAGTCCGTGCCCGTCAATGTACAGACAGCCTCCGCGGCAGAGCAAAAGGAAGCCAAAGCCGAACAAGAGAATTTCGACATACAGCGAAAACTCGAATGGTTTACGGGCATCTTGGCGATAGTCGGCGTATTGCAGGTGGTCACGATGATCTGGCAAGCGGGACTGCTCCGTGGAACCCTGAAAGAGATTCATGTCCAGGCCGGTCACATGGATCGCCAAACCAAGATTCTGGAGGATTCCGTCTCCGCTGCTCAAAAGAGCGCAGATGCTTCGCTTGCCCAGGTAGAAGCAGCAAAGAGCACTCAACGTGCGCAACTCACGATTGAGTTTATTGAGCCTGAATGGTCGTTCAATGAGGAATCGGGAGGGTTCCCGATTCGTTTCAAATTGACTTTGGATGGAACTACACGCGCCTACATACTGGACGATTCTATCATCGCTTATGTTGCCGACCGTCCACGAGAGCGAGGAGCTTGGATGGGTATCGGGCTTCCGCGCAATCTCACCCCAGAAATTAGTCCCTTTTGTGGAGATACGATTCTCAAGACGGTGGAAGCCCTGCCGCAAACCGAGACCGATACCTCTAAAGTCTTGCAGGCCAAAGAAAGCAAGCTGACCGTGTTTTTGAATGGTCGAATCTGGTATCGGGATATTTTTGGAGACGAGTGGGTGCTGGAAATCGACCGTTATTGGGTTCCGTGGTCCAGCTACGGTGACAAGACGGCAACCGGCGGCATGTGGGCACCTGTCGGCAGCGGTCGGTATGACACCCACCGTCAAGTAAAGACCAATCAACAGGAGTATCCTAAACCAAATTAGGACACTACCCCTTTGCGGAATATGGAACGCTCTTGGCAGGCCTTTCACTACCGAAAAGCGCTGCCACGATTTCTTTTCCGGAATCGCTGGCTGCAAACCGCTTTTGTCATCTGCCGGATCGCCCGTGAAATCTCGGAGTCATCTTCCATGAGTGAGGTGGCGGTGTTCTGCATCCGCCGAACAGCGGCATAGTCGTTGGGAATCTTCCATTCAGCCGGTCTGGTGAGAGCCTTGGTAACATGCTCTTCGTCGATCTCCAGGTTCAGAGGATCGTATCGGTTGATCACGATTTCGAGTTTGGGGCTGCCGGCGGTCGATAGCAGTGAAATCAGGCGATTTGAGTTTCGCAGTTCTGCGAGTCCGACCTGCGTGACCAGATAAATGGTGGCGGATTCATCGAAGAGAAGCGTATGTTGCAGGTTGAGCTTCGAACCGGCATCGACCACGACAAAATCGAAATTCTGGAGGGCGACTTCGAGCAGCTTGTCGATGGCATCCTCAGAGACCTGCGTGGGGGCCAGTTCACTCGGCGCCGCGAGTAAGGATAACCCGGAGCCATGCTCTTCCAGCAAGCTGGAGAGAAGACTCGAGTCGAGCCGCCTGAAATCCTGAAAAACGTTAGCAATGGAGTGTTCAGCCTTGATTCCGAGGTTGATCGCCGCACCCCCGAGCGGGAGATTGAGATCGATCAAGAGGGTCTTCTTCCCAGATTCCTGAGCCAGCGATACAGCAAAACTACAGGCCAGGGTGGTGACTCCGGAACCGCCTTTGGCGCTGAGAAATACCAGTAACCTGCCTTCCGGCTTCTTCGGCGGACGGGACGCCGAACGAAGGGCCGAGGCCCGAACCATAGCCTCGGCCATGGCGCCGGGATTGAACGGAAGAACGAGAAACTCGCGAGCGCCCGCACGCATGGATCGGAGCAACAGGTCTGAATCGACCTGCGCCGAATAAACCATTACGGTTGCCAAGCCATTGATACAGATGTTCCTTACCAGTTCAAGGGCGCATTTCGGGTCACTGTCCAAGTCAACGAGGACTACGTCGAAGTCGCGATTTAGAATCCGTGGCGCATCGTCGAGGTCGGGAGAATAGGAAACAAACTCCTGGATTGGGCCAGTCTGGCACTCACCCAAAGCGTGTGATGCGGCGTTGCGGCGTTTCTCGTCCGGGCTGATGACCGCAACGGACAAGACGCCTGTGCGACGGGAGGCAGGATCAACTACCTCCATTACTCTGGCCTTGGTCAGACGGCTGGTCATCTCCTGCGCCACGGGCGCGGCTGTCTCCTCGCCATTTACGCCGATGTGCGCGCCGGTCTCGACGAACTTTCGGTCGCCCTCCCCGAACTGCCGCATCTGGGAATCGCGCTCGCCCGCGCTCTTCTCGGAACCCTCCTGTGACGCCGGTATTTCCTGCCCCATCGCCCTCGCCCTCTGCCAAGTATTCTACTCAAGCATGGTGTCAAACGGTATCTGGACAGGGGTTTCTTGAAACGATTCTGCACACATTGGCTTCAGCGAACGCCAGAATCCGCGGAAACGGCTAATTTCTGCATTTAGGACGCGAACTATGGGACAGAGGGGATCGTCTGAC
>JBEKJU010000339.1:0-3957 GCA_050011095.1 Syntrophorhabdales bacterium | reverse complement strand
GCCCTTGGGCTCTATCTGGGAGGAAAGAGTATCGCCGCAACGGGCAGTTTCCACCTGGCGATCACGATGATTTCTCTGGCATGTATTGCGGGACTTATTCTGAGCTTCTTCGTGAAGCCCAGAAGGGCGTAAAGATATGGATCAGGGCGGGTCTTTTTTGAAGCAAGGGGAGACAACATGAAAATGGAAGGAGGTGCGCTTTTTCATAGATCGATGCAGCACTAAGACCACAAAACTTAAAAGGAGGACATTATGAGGCTAAAGGACAACGTAGCAATCATCACAGGAGCGGCACAGGGGATAGGCGCGTCCTTTGCGAAAGGTTTTGCAAAGGAAGGGGCGAAGATTGTAGTCGCTGATATCGGTGACGGCGCAAAGACAGTGAAGGCTATTCAGGAGATCGGTAGTGAGGCCATCTATGTCAAAACAGACGTCAGCAAGGAGGGCGAGTGCATAGCCATGGCAAAGGCCGCCGTCGACCGGTTCGGTAAGATCGATATCCTCATCAACAATGCGGCCATATTCGGCCCTATCATTCTGAAACCCTTTACGGACCTGTCGAGCGAAGAGTACAAGAAGGTGATGGAGGTCAATACGAGCGGGGCGTTCCACTGTATCAAGGCCGTGTTTCCCTACATGAAGGATAAGGGGGGCAAAATCATCAACATGTCCTCGGCGTCCATCCTCGAAGGCGTGCCCGGCATGCCCCACTATGTTGCTTCAAAAGGAGCGATTATGGCCCTCACCCGCTGCATGGCTCGGGAGTTAGGGGACTTCAACATCAGAATAAACTCAATCTCCCCAGGGTTCACCCATTCCGAGGGAGGGGACCAGTTCGACAAAAATAAGGCAATACCGCTGCCGCCGCTCGACGAGCTTCAGATCCCGTTCCGCTGCCTGAAGAGGCCGGGAAAGCCGGACGATCTCGTCGGCCTCGCCCTCTTTCTCACCACGGACGACAGCGCGTTCATTACAGGCCAGATGGTTGTTCACGATGGCGGACTCTCGTTGTACTAAAAACATTTGGGCGCTGGAGGATCTGGTAGGCGCAAAAGAACGCGGACAGTCAGCAGTGGTAGAAATGGGTGATGCCTAGCACCGAGAAGACGAGCCTCTTTTGGTCGATAGGGGCCCAAGGGAGGCTCATCTTTCTTGGTTGGTGAGTTGCGGAGGCACTGAAGCGTTCTCGCAAGAGAGCAATTGACTCAAATCGGCTATCAACAAATAGATAGCATGAAAAAAACTCTCGGTGAGGAGGAATCAAGATGGCGAGAGATTACAAGATGTACATTAACGGCGAATGGGTCGATGCGATCGACGGTGATCGCTATGACGATTTCAATCCCTACACGGGCAAGGTCTTCGCCCGCGTACCCGCGGGCAAACGGGCCGACGCCGGCCGCGCGGTGGATGCGGCGGCGGCGGCCTTTCCCGCCTGGTCCCATTCGCTCCCAGTGGAGCGCCAGACCCTTTTCCTGAAGGCGGCCGAGGTGCTCGAAAAAAAGCAGCAGGAAATCGTGGCGATCCTCGCCGAGGAGACAGGCTGCACCTTCGGCTTCGCCATGTTCCAGACCATGTTCACGCCCGGGCTGCTGCGCGAGGCGGCAAGTCAGGTCCACGGCGCGACAGGCGAGATCATTCCCGCCGACCTTCCGGGAGCGTTCTACATGGCCATTCGCCAGCCGGCAGGTGTGGTGGCGGGCATCGGACCGTGGAATGCGCCGCTGATCCTCTCGCTGCGGTCCATCTGCCTACCTATCGCCTACGGCAACACGACGGTCCTCAAACCCTCGACGGAAGCGGCGGTCGCAGGGGGGGTGGTGCTCGCGGAGGTTTTTCATGAGGCAGGCTTTCCAAAAGGCGTCCTGAACCTCGTGACGAATGGACCCGGCGGAAGCGGCGCCATAGGGGACGAATTCATCGAAAACCCGAGGGTCCGCCGCATCAGTCTGACCGGGTCGACGGAGGTGGGCCGCCAGCTCGCCGAGAAGGCGGGGCGCTACCTCAAACGGGTGGCCCTCGAGCTGGGTGGGCAGAACCCCATGGTCGTTCTCAGGGACGCGAACGTCGACGATGCAGTGAACGCGGCGGCATTCGGCGCCTTTCTCCATCAGGGGCAGATCTGTATGTCGACCCGCCGCATCATCATAGAAAAACCGATCGCAAGGGAATTCACGGAGAAATTCGCGGGCAAGGTCGCCACGTTCAAGGTTGGCGACCCGAAGGAGCCCGATACGGTCATCGGTCCGCTCATCAACAAGTACCAGTTCGAGCAGGTGAAGAAGAGCATCGAGGCGGCGGTGGCGGATGGCGCCAAGGTCGTCTGCGGCGCCAAGTACGAGGGCCTCTGCTGCCATCCGACGATCCTGACGGACGTGAAGCTCGGCACGCCGTTCTGCTGCGAAGAGACCTTCGGCCCGGTGGTCTCGATAATCGAGGTGGAAAACGAGGATGAGGCCGTCTCCGTGGCAAACGACACGATGTACGGTCTCTCGGCGAGCGTCTTTACGGGGGATTTAGGCAAGGCCCTCGATATCGCCGAGCGGATCGAGTCCGGTATGGTCCACATCAACGATCAGACCGTGCATGACGAGCCCCAGGTGCCCTTCGGAGGCGTAAAGAACAGCGGATGGGGCCGATTCGGCGGCAAGGCCGCCCTAGAAGAGTTCACCGAACTGCGGTGGATCAGCGTACAGCGCACCCCGCGCCAGTTTCCATTCTGAGCCTGACAGGCCGCATCCGCCAGCGAACGCCGGTGGATGCGGCCTGGTTTGAAGGGGTTATGCCGAGTTCCATTCAAAGATATCACGCACGCCTTCGGCACGGGTGCCTGGGCGGCGACAACAAAGATGTGGCGAAGAAGGTGACTCGGTATTAGCACATCAGTGTGAATGGGTGCCGTCACCAAGCCGGTCAGTGACGAGCCCTATGTGCTCGCGGAGCATATGTGATTCCATATTGCAATCAAGATGATCGTAATATATAATCCTACCATCTCAGCAAGTGGGGTAGTTACTCGCTCCTGTTCATGCTTTTCTGCTTCCAGTTGTGGCCATGGGTGACGTTTGCCCAAAGGTCCTGTGGTGAACTGCGGTCCCCTGAATGTTTGGGGTACGTCTCCCTGGCGACGCGACATGGTCCCTTCGAAAACCGCCATGAGCAGGGTGAACGGCGTTCCCTGGAAGGAGCCAAGAGCTCCAGCCAAGAGGTCTTTCCTGGTTCGCCGGCGCGCGAAACGTCGCAGCCCCCTATACGCCGACGAACTGCCTGATGCGCTCGGTTCGGCCTCTATCGATTCCTTATGGAGCTGCAGGGCCTCTTTTTCCCCTTCAGGAATGGCATCCTCGCGTCCGGAGGCGAAGGCATCCGCGTCCCTTACTATGTCGATGAGCGGAACTTTCCCGTCATGGGGGCTGTGGTGGCCGAGAATGACCGACGAGAACTCTTCCGGAAATCCCCATTTCATCGACATGCAATGGCCAACTTCCTGGTGGTCGATGCCGAATTCTGCGCGCTCGAATTCGCAGATGTCCCTGGCGCCAAGGCGCGCCTCGTTCGCTATTTTTCTGTAACGGTCTCCATATGTGTAGAAAATGACTTTCCCTATATCGTGGAGAATGGAAACAGCGAATGTCTTGTTCTGTTCTTCCGAGGTCATTCTTGCGCTCAACGTTTTCGCCGCGTGCGCAACAATGAGCGAATGCCCCCATATCGCTGCGATATCATCCTGTTCGAGCCTCCAGTATGCCGTGATTCCTTTCACAAAGACAAGGCACATGATGATTCTCTTTATTTCTTCGAGACCCACCATTACCATGGCCCTCTCGATGCTGCCTACCGAGGCCCCTCTGCTGTAGTAGGTGGAATTGGCGATGCTGATGATTTTTGAACAAATAGCCTGGTCGTATCTTATGACGCCGAAAAGCTGTGTGAACGAAGAATTGGGGTCGTCCATGA
>JBEKJU010000338.1:0-4072 GCA_050011095.1 Syntrophorhabdales bacterium | reverse complement strand
TTGTCCGCCCGCTTCGTTGCGAAAAGGTCATGTACATCCAGTACATTTGGCCTTTCCGCGCCTCGCCGATCGGCCAAAAATCCTTCGCCATCTGACTCATTTATTTCCTTCCGAGCCCTTAAAGGCGAGTATGAGTATAGCATTTCCGGCGCGTAAAAAAAATGGTACCCTCATGTGAACCTACGGAATCAAGGGTGCGAACCTATCGTATCAAAGGGGTATAGCCAATGGGCAGATGGGCAAACCTGGCGCTCTTCTTCGGGTCGGCCGCGGCCGGCCTTGTCGTGTATGGGCTCGTTTCGGGAGGCCCGTGCCTTTCGGGGGACGAGGCGGCCCGCGTGGGGCCGCAGGGCCGGACAGAAAGGCCGGCCGCGGCGGACCCGAGCGAGATAGACCGCTACGTGAAGGCGATCACCAGGCGGGGTAATCACGTGCGCGTCCCGAAGGAACTAGCCAATGAGGTGAAGAAGGATAACCTGCTCGTCCTTTCTAAGGTGGCGGTCAGGACGCGCCTCGACGAGGGCGGACGCCTGGAGGCGTACGAGCTCGTCCAGATCGACCGCGGGGGCATCCCCGAGAGGTTGGGTTTCAGGCCGAAGGACCTCATCACGGGCGTCAACGGCATACCTGCCCGGGATATCATGGCCAAGGAGGCATCCCTCGAATCAGCGAGCCGCTTTGACGTGAGGATTGTCAGGAAGGGCAAGGCGAGAAGGCTCATCGTCGAGATCCGGTAGTAGCGACACCCACTCCGTGGGCACCCGCTGCGGAGCCGCCTTCATCGGCGGCTCACGCCGGCCGGCCGGGCGCGTCATTCCTGATCGCGGCCGGGCGTCGGGCCAACGAGTGCTTCGTTCATGCTCCCTGTCCGGTAGCCCTTCAAATCGAGCGTCACGTAGAGAAAACCGGCCTTGTTCAGGGCATCGGCGATGGCGTCCCTCGACTCCATAACCTTGTCGAAGTCCTCTTCCGGCACCTCGATCCGGGCAACCTGCCCGTGGTATCTAACCCTCACCTGCCCCACACCGAGACCGCGGAGGAACTCCTCCGAGCGCTCGATCCTCCGGAGCACCTCCGCCTCTATCCTGGTCCCGTAGGGTATCCTGGAGGCTAGACACGCCAGGGATGGCTTCCGGTGCGTGGGCAGACCCAGCTCCTCCGATATCTGCCGTATCTCCACCTTCGTGAGACCTGCCTCCAGCAGAGGGCTTTCGATCCGAAGCTCCTTGCCCGCGCGGCGGCCCGGCCGGTAGTCGTCCTGGTCGTCGACATTCGACCCTTCCACCACGTGATCGAAGCCGCGTCGTGCCGCGATGTCGAGGGCGGTTGCGAAAAGGTGGTGCTTGCAGTGGTAGCACCGCTCGCTCGTGTTGCTGAGGAAGCAGTCATCGCCCATCTCGTCGGTTTCGATCACCTCGTAGGGCGCCCCGGCTGACGTGGCGAAGGCGACCGCCTCGGCGATCTCCCGCTCCGGGTATGTCTCGGACCTCGCAATGAGGGCGAGGACGCGGTCCTTCCCAAGGGCGTCCAGGGCGGCCTTGAGGAGGAGCGTGCTGTCGACGCCGCCCGAATAGCAGACGACGACAGGGCCGAGCGCCTGGAGGAGGGCCGTGAGCTTCCCATATTTCCTGTGGACATCCATGCCATTACTATATCACTATACAATTGTTTTCGGCAACCGGCTTTGGTATAATTGAACATGTCCCTTGCCTTCAATTCCCTCAGTCACGGCGAGATCGCCTTCGGTTTTCTCCACGCGGAGACGGACCTCCTCATGCTCCATACGTATTTTATCTTCGCGTCGCATTTCTGTGATGGCGTGGCAGCCCTGGCCGGCGGGCCGGCGCGAGAGCGGCTCGAGTCGGAGTGGGAGGTCTACATGCTGAGGGAGGAGCAGATAGGGAGCCTGTCGGGGGCGGTCCACGGGGTGGACCTCCGGGGATTCATGGGCGATGTCTACCGCAGATTCCCCTTGCCTGCCGATATGAAGACCTTCGAGCGGAACCCCGAGGGCGAGAAGACGCAGGCGATCGTGAGGGAGATGATCGAGCGGTACGAACGGCCTGCACGTGTGCCCGTGGCCGTCGACGCCTCGGGCTCGACCATAGAGATAGGCGATTACATGTTCAGCAGAGAGGCGTTCCACAACCTCCTGCGATACGTCTGGGCAGGAGGTTATCCGGCCTGGAAGGCGGGGACGAGGCCGGGCTACCTGATTACGATGAAGGAACGGGTCCTCGCCTCGGACCACCCCCTCTTCGACGGCATCTCCGCGTTTATTTGATTTTCCGCCCCGCCGCAGGTATATTAAAGCATGCAGGATGAGCGCTTCATGGAGATGTGCCTTTATGAGGCCTTGAGGGCCTTCGAGGAGGAGGAGGTGCCGGTCGGCGCCCTCGTCGTCAGCGGGGAGAACCGCGTCATAGCGGCGTCCCACAACCTCACGATCAGGCGCAACTCTCCACTCGCCCACGCGGAGCTTCTCGCGATAGGCCGGGCAGCGGAGGCCTTGGGGAACTATCGCTTGACGGGGTGCAGCCTCTTCGTCTCAAAAGAGCCCTGTCTCATGTGCGCGGGCGGCATCCAGGAGGCGCGGATAAAAAGGGTCGTCTTCGGGTGCTTCGACACAAAAAGGGGCGCCTTTGGCTCGGCGGTCGATGCGAACACCCTTCCATCGAACCATAAGGTGGAGGTCCGGGGGGGTGTCCTCAGGGAGAGAAGCGAGAGCCTGCTCAGAAAGTTCTTTCAATTACGGAGGGATACCGAAGCGGTCGTAACGGGGCCGACTCGAAATCGGTTGTTCGCCTGATAAGCGGACCGGGGGTTCGAATCCCTCTCCCTCCGCCATAATTTCAAGGGAATTCGTTCAAAAAAACACGTAGGCGAAACGTAGGCGTTGTTTTGAAGATTGCCAAGGTCATAGGGCCGCCCGGTGCTCGCTCGCGCGGCGTGTCTTCGTTGCGAAAGAGCTTGCCCGCCCTTTTTGAAGGAACGGCAAATTCTAACGGTCGCCCGCATTTCATTGTCGCTCATTCGACAACCCTTAGAATTTGCCCGCATCCCGCAATCGTTGAAACCTGCCGCTGACCTTTGGGGCCAGGCGCAAGTTTCAACAGCTCACGGCCCCACCCAACTCAAAGGCCGCAGACCATGTGAGATTTGCCAACAATCCCTCTGATGCACCCACGATTTCGCAGGCCCAGCCTTCCGCACGGAAGGCAGCAAGAACCTAGAACTCAATAATTTCTGTCAAAGCGTCTCATTACGCCCTGTTCCTGTGGTCGTCCACCTGAGAACCGTCAAAAATGGAAAAAGAGCTCAAGCGACATTCGGTAAAAATGGGGGAGGGAGGAACAATAATGAAGCCAACCGTAGGCTCGACAATGTCGTCTGCGTCGAGTATTCTATTCTTGAACTGGAAACGCTCTCGGAGGCGAGTCATGGAATTCGACGTTTGGAGAGAAATGATCTCTGTCATTAGAGTAGAGCAAAAGAAGAGAGGAGCGCTGTCGCCAGACGAAGACGTGGATTCTGCATCCGACCGATGGTTGTTCAAAGATCAACCGTTCATTAATGAACTCTGCCTAATGTTGCTTGTAGCGTTGTGGCATCAACTCGAAAGGGAAGTCGTCAGTCTTGCGGCGCGGTCCACTGACGACGGGCAAGAAATTAACTATCAGCAGTATGAACAAAACGTTGAAAAGGAACGAAAGACACTGGGGAACAACCCCAGAGGTTGGTGGAAAACCATCAGCGCGAGATTCAGAATAAAATCCTGTGAAGGGCACAAATCCATAGATACCCTTCGCCTGCTAGCAAACTCGTATAAACATGACCCCGCAATGAAGCCGCAAAAGAAATTGTTGGAGGCGCTGAACCTTAATACGGAAGATAAATACGCGCGCTTGCCCGAATCCGAGTCAGTGCAAAAGGCCTTTGCAACTTCCCTTGGCCTTGGCATGAACGCAAGCTATTGCGATATCGCTGGGCGGTGCGTAGATATCGCGAGCAACTTTTTTCTAAGCATGGAAAGCCAAACAACGCTGAGCCCCATCAAACCGAGACGAGTGTC
>JBEKJU010000337.1:0-4072 GCA_050011095.1 Syntrophorhabdales bacterium | reverse complement strand
TAACTGTTACAAAGTAAAACATTTTTCTCCGTCCGTCAAGCACTTTCTTTCCTGGAGGGTGCTCTGAACAGGTCCTGCACCGTTTCTGCGCAGAGCCGCAGAAACGGTGCAGGAGCAGATAGCGTTGCCTCTCAATGGTAAATATTATGTGGTTTTCCTTTCCGTTTATTTTGCATAAACGAGCAAAATAAACGGAAAGCAAACAAAGAATGAGCGCTCACCAGTTGGGCAGGCGTCTCGAGGGGGTCTATAGAAGAACTCGATTGAGCCGACGGCACCGGGGACGATGTCAAAGGGCTCGCCGAGAACGGCCGCTCAGCCAAGAGCGGCCAATCCCTTGCGGTCGATAAGATCGAGAAGCCGTAGAGCGGGACCGCTCGGCTTTTTGTTCCCCCGTTCCCACTGCTGCACCGTCGTCTTGCCGGTGCCGAGCATCGCGGCGAAGACGGCCTGGCTGACGTGATTGGCCGTCCTGATGCGCCGGATGTCTTCGGGACGGATAGGACGCTTCGGCGGAAGACAAAGCGCGTCGATCTCGCGCATGGTGATCTCGTCCATGGCACCCGCCTTGAAAAGGTCTTGCGCCATTTCATGGGCGATGTCCAAAATTTCACTCATGGTGTTGCACCTCCCATACTGAGCCTGCCGCCAAAAGGTTTTGAAGCTGCTTGTCGTCCGTCGAAACAAACGATTCGGCGACGAGGCTTAAAGCGGCTTCTTCCCTGGCGGACATGTTGGCCTTCTTGCTTTTGGCAAAGGCGTATAGAAAAATAAGCCGTTCATCGTTTGGCCGTTTGTAGCCCACAACAACGCGATAGCCGCCGCTCTTTCCCTGGCCTGGGCGCGGCAGCCGCTTCTTGTACAGACAGCCGCCAAGACTGGCTTCGACTCGTCCTGCGGCTATTTCCTCGGCCGCGTTAAGCAGAACGGCGCCGGCAATTTCTTCTTTCCGCGCCCAATGATAAAACCATTTGTTCATAAACGCCCGCACATCAAACTATATCACTCAGTGAGACACATTTCAAGGACTCCGCAGTTCTTCAAATATAGCCGCACTGGCCGCTGTCTATCCGGCATGCTGTATATTTGGGTGCCCCAAACCGTCCTGAATGAGCCGCGTGGCGCCTCTCCATTTGCAAGGGCATAACCCGCAGGCGCGTTGTAACCTGTGCGGATGCGCGGGAAGCGCAAGCCCGCCATCCGGCCATAGGCGGCCTTAGGTGCAGATAGCGATCCATGCGGTCCTGCCGTTCAGGGGGCAACGGCGATCACTACGAAAAAGGCCAACGTGCTTCGGTTATGCTTTTCCTGGTGGGTCGTTGAAACGTCTTCTTAAGGCGGGGTGACGAGGAGAAGGCGGCTTTTCCGTGTCGGCCTACGACAGGGTAAGCTGCCAAGCCCCCGACCGCGTCGCCAAGAATAATCATGTCTGCTGCGGGAATACCTCTTCCATCTTCCCAGTGGCATTCTTGCTTGGCTTCAAGAAAAGGAAAGCGTAGAATAACGTAGAGACAATTGGCCACTGAACAGAGGGAGGTCCCTGGAACACATGGAGGAAGGAAAAGACGGACTTGTAAAAAACGCCGTGAGGAACGGGGCAAATGTGTTAAGTATGCAACAAGGAGCGGTGACGGTGGTTGACGTGTTGGGGTGGAAAGGCATATGGCAACGAAAGTCTAACGCTATGGAGGCTCTGAGGGGCATAAGAGACCTGATAGGGCACCTACAGAAAAGTGATTTGCCGGGGTTGGCGCCAGAAATATGGGGATTCTCTGATACTATCATACTTACAGCTTATGGGGAACCAGGTTCCGTCTTGCCGGTTCACACGAATATGTCATCAATGGCGCTGTCGTTCTGCCTGTCAGATAACTTACCTGCGAGAGGGGCGATAGGTTACGGTAAATTCTGTTGCATGGACAACATGCTGATAGGACCTGCGGTCGATGAGGTCTTTTCGTGGTATGAAGCCGTCGAGTGGCTTGGGGCGGTACTCACGCCGACTGCATCCTTTTACTATCGACCCGAGGACTTTAGGGCGGATAACGTGATTGACTACGACGTACCTCTTGCGGGAGGAGGGAAGTATGCGATGAAGTGCGTGGACTGGTTGGATGACCGCAAGGACGAAGCGGAGCTTCTGCGGTGCTTCCGCGACACGGCATCCGTCATGACGCCGGACGTAGCACCGAAATATCAGAACACCGTCGAGTTTTTCAGGTACGTCCGGAAATTCAAAGCATCAAAAGGGGCAAGGTTACTTGACAAAAAACGCTGAAACGGTTTCAGGCTCTGGAGGACTGATAAGACATGTCAAAGGAGATCGCGCCGGACATTAGCAACCACTTATCAGGATTATTGGACTCTTCGCCAAGCGGTGTAGCAAAACTGATTGCGGCCTGGGACGGGCTAAGCACGGAATCGCAGATCGCCATTCTGACCGAGCTTGACACAGCACGACTGCCTGCATACCTCGATGAGAGATTGCGGATATCTGTGTTAGAAAGCCCCAATGCCTATGTCCGTTACCTGGCAGCAAGGGGCCTTCGTCTCGCCGATAATAACGATGTGGAGAAAGAACCTCTGTCTCCCGTTTTGGATTCAAAGGGACGGCCTATTCCAAACCCTATCGCTACGAGGACTGTCAAGCAACGCATCGAGGATGATCCAAGCCCATTGGTTCGCTACTCCCTCTTGGAAAACCAGTGGGGTATCTGGGATGACTCCCTGAAGGACCCGGAGACATTCTTTGCGCTTGCTCACGAGGCGCGGCTCGCAAAAGTCAGGGCACTTGATGGCATGGGCGAGGAGATAGCTTCCCTGATAAGCTACGCTGTGGATCACCATCTTAAGGATGGCAAGGTTTCCGAAATCGAACTTTTCGAAATCCTCTCAGATTTCGTCAATAGGTCGTCCTTTCGAGAGCACTATTCAGATAGTCACTGGGAGAACCCCCCTTACGACGGCTGGGGAGAATATACGGCCGGCAAAGATATTGAGGCGTTGTGGAAGCTTGTATCGAAGCTCCCCGAAGGAATCTCTAATGTGCTCATTGAACATTTGCCACTCGGAGCTGGACTCAGACCCGATATTCCGGAGAGCGTATTGAAAGAAATGACCCCACACCAACTGGCAACGTTGCTTTATCGTGAGGATGTCCAGGTGCGGGAGTTGCGTAAAAATTTGTTTTTGCGGCCGATAAAAGATGGTCCGGCCGATCAGGTCCTTCACGCCGCTGTCAGTTGCCATCTTGATCTCTCATACGCTGAATTTGCAGAACTCCTCGCGAAATCTGAGCGGGATAAGATTGACGCGTTGGAAAAACTTACGTGGGCGCGAGACCTCAATCTGGCTGTTTATGAGGCAACCATCGACATGCTCTCGTCCTCTCATATAACGAATTGCGGAGACGGGCTTTTCTCTTGGCCCTTTGAGCAAAGAATAGGCCGTTTGGAAGGATGGAGGCGGGATGAACAGCTACGGGAATTACGGCTTTATCGCCTGGCGAGACAATCGGTGGCCTGGAAAAAGGAAGATACAGCTTATCCTTTTCCGACGGAACTGGATTTTCTGTCGAAGATTGTTGCGGAGGGGAATGACACTTGGACTACCTTCATGCGGTTCTCAAAATCCTGGGCCTCTCGACTGAACACGGAACAACTTGAAAAGCATCTTCCCTGTATCGAAGAGGCTGGCGAAAAGGACTACGAGGAAGATGATCACACGGCGGACAACTTCGCGGAGTTCACAAAAGGATTAAATGAACAGTTATCGACCATTCTCGCGAAGATCAACGGCGACAACGAAGGTGAAAGCCCGACGCTTGCGGCGGCGCTCAAGGAGGTCACTTCGTATATGGCCGAAGGCGTAGGGAAAAGTTTGGAGGCTATAGGCAACCTAAGATCGGAACTACTACAACTGCGTTCGATACATAACCGTCAAAACTTTCTATTGTTTGTCGTGATAGGGCTGCTTGTATGGCTTGTACTAAAACGATGGTAAAGGCGTGAGGCGCTTCGACAGGGACGCAATCAGAATGCGATCAACGAGATTACCCTACGCGCTGAAGGCC
>JBEKJU010000336.1:0-4081 GCA_050011095.1 Syntrophorhabdales bacterium | reverse complement strand
TGTCCGCCCGCTTCGTTGCGAAAAGGTCATGTACATCCAGTACATTTGGCCTTTCCGCGCCTCGCCGATCGGCCAAAAATCCTTCGCCATCTGACTCATTTATTTCCTTCCGAGCCCTTAGTTATTGAAACCGGACCACGAACTGGTCCCACTTCCCCTGCGCCTCCAGGATGAACTGGGCGAGCTCCCTGACGACGCCCCTGCCTCCGCCCGCTGAGGTGACGTAGTCGGCAACCCCCCTCGCCTCCTGTGAGCCGTCGGCGGGGGCAGCGCTGAAACCGGCCCGCTTCATGACGGCGAGGTCGATCATCTCGTCGCCCACGTAGCATATATCTTCGTCCTTAAAGCCCGACTCCTTCTCGAACTCGTCGACCCTCGCCATCTTTGCCCCCTGGCCCCAGAGCCTTTCCGGGGGGATGCCGTAGATCTTGCCCATCTGCTCGTCGGCCCGGGATATCTTGGTCGTAAGGAACGAGACGCCTATGCCGCAATCGGTGAGGGCCTTCACCCCCAGGCGGTCGTGCAGGGAGAATGCCTCTGATTTTACCCCCTCCTGGGTGTAGTAGAGGGTGTTGTCGGTCAGCACCCCGTGGATATCGAGGATGACGAACCGCACCTTCTTTGCCTTTTCGACTGCTTCTGCCTTATTCATCGCACACCCCCTATTTATAGCCCATTTTTGTAACCTTTTCTACCCACCCATCCCACTTGCCCATGGCCCTGAGGATGAACTCGCACATCTCCCGCATGGCGCCCCTGCCGCCCGGCGCATTGGTGATGTAGTGGGCGATGGCCTTGACCTCGCCTATGGCGTCCGCTGTGGCGACGGCGAGACCCGCCTTCTTCATGACGGGGATGTCGGTAAGCTCGCAGCCCAGGCAGCCGACCTCGGCGCCCGTGATGTTCATCTCCTTCGTCAGCTCGTCGAGCTTCCGCGCCTTATCGGTGACGCTGTAGTAGAACTTGTCGAGCTTGAGCTCCTTGGCCCGGAAGAGCCCCTCCCCGTCGATGGAGGTGGTATCGAGAAAGGCGATCCCTATGCCGTTCGCCGTCAGCGACAGATCGCCGAAGCCGTCCATGTGCCAGAAGCCGTACTGCCTTCTCCCTTCTATGTCACAGAAAAGGGTGTTAGAGGTCAATACGCCGTGGATGTCGTGGACAAAGAGCTTGAGCTTCTTCGCCCTTTCCTGCGCGTCCTTTATGTCCTTTTCCATTGCTTCCTCCTTGGTTCTACGGGATGCGCCACTTTGGGCGCATCCCCCTTGCCGGCTAGTCGATACCGTATTCGCTCCAGCGGGACTTTACCTTGTCCATGACGCTGGGGGTGAGCTTGATCTCCGTGGGCTTTTCCTTCCACTCATAGGGTATCGTGGCGTCGAGGATGATCCTCGAGGTGATGAGCTTGTTCGCGTCCGCAGCGATGGCGGGGTCCAGGGGTGTCGATCTGCCCCTGTTGATGATCTGCGTGCCCCTCAGAGGGTTGTAGCGGGTGCCGAGGGCCCACCATACCCTCGGGAGGTCGTCGGCCTCGATGTCGTCATCGACGATAATGATCATCTTGATCCCGTAGGAGCCCGTGTTGCTCGCGATGACCGCCGCGGCCACCTGGTCCGCGTGGCCCGGATACATCTGCTGCACGGAGACGACCACGATGAAGCGGCCCGAGCCCTCGGGCAGCGTGTAGACCGACTTGATGCCGGGGATCTGCATCCTCGTGTGGTCGGTCCAGAGGCTCGCGTTTCGCGTAAAGGAATAGAGCATGTGCTGGTCGCCTACGGGCCTCCCCACGCTCGTCTCCCAGAGGATCGGGTTGTTCCTGAAGTAGGCGCGCTTGATGTCCAGGGCCGGCTTGGGGATGGGTTTTATCAGCTCTTCCGTGTAGTAACCCGTGTATTCGCCGAAGGGGCCTTCGTTCTTGAGCTGGCTCGGGTCGACCTCCCCTTCGAGGACGATCTCCGCTGCCGCCGGGATGGGAAGGCCGGCAAGCTGGCTTTTCACCACCTCGACCGGGGCGCCCCTGAGGGTGCCCACGACGTCGTAGCCGCTCTTCGCCTTGGCAACGGTCGCGGCGCTCGCGAAGATGTGGAGGGGGTCACCGCCTATGATGACGCAGGCGGGCATCTTCTTGCCCTGCTTCCCGTACTTCTTCATGATCCTGTCGGCCTTCTTCCCCTTAAGGATCTGGATGCCCAGGGTCTTCTGGTCGAGGATGCCCATCCGGTAGGTGCCGAGGTTGACGTCGCCCGTCTCGGGGTCCTGGATCACCATGAAGACCGCCGTGCCGAAGTAGCGGCCGCCGTCCAGCTCATAGAACCTGGGGGAGGGAAAGGAGAAGGCGTCGACCTTGTCCCCGTCCACGATGTTCTCGAAAATGGGACCGTCCTTCACCTCTTTCGCGGGGACGACCTCCTTGACGGCGAGGTTCACCCACTCCTTCGTTAGCTCGACCATGGAAAGATTCGGGCTCTTGCCGAGGATCATGGCGAGCCTCTGGGTCGTACCGAAGGCGCCGGTCAGGACCGGGCTCTTATACCCCTTGACGTTCTCGAAGAGAAGGGCCGGGCCTGACTTCTCCTCCACGAGCTTACAGATATGGGAGATCTCGAGCTCCCAGTCGACCTCCGCTTTCACCCTCTTGAGCTGGCCCACCTTCTCGCACGCAGCTACAAAATCCCTGAGATCCATGCACATCCTCCTTGAAGAAAAGATTTGATATCGGGTTGCAGGACCGGTTTTTTCTCGTTCTTATCGAGATCGCCGGACCTCCGATGCACAAGACTTCATACAAACTACGGCGTTTCCATAATCATATGCCACACTGTTGACAAGTCAATTCATTTGTTTTTATAATATATAAGAAAAGCTTATGCCTTTTTATTCACTCAGCTCACTAATTGTCTTTTGTTACGTCGTCAAGTGCAGGAGTTTCTCGAAGGCCGCCGATCTTCTTTTCATGACGCAGCCGGGTGTTTCCAACCATATCGCTCAGCTCGAGGCCCAAACAGGTCTGATGCTGATCAGGAGGGACAGGGGACGGTTCGAGGTGACGAAGGAGGGGAGGGCGGTCTATCGCTATGCCGACCGGATCGAAAAGATGGCGCGAGAACTGGAGGACAGGCTGCGCGCCGCGAGAAACGGCGCCATGCCGCTTCTGCGCGTGGGTACGACGATCAATTACGCAAATAAGATCATGCCCTATATCCTCGGAGGCTTTCAGAGGAGGAATCCCGACCTGAGGATGAAACTCGATGCGGGCTCCTCGAACGAGCTCAAGAAATCTCTCCTCATCGGGCAGAATGACGTTATCATCGTGGCGGACCGGCGGTCCTCGAACAAGATTCAGTCCTTCCCCTTCGTGAGGGAGGAACTTGTCCTGATCACATCGAAGCACCATCCCCTCACGGCAAAGCCCGCCGTGTCGCTCGCCGACATCAGCGCCTACCCCTTCGCCATCAGGGAAGACGGCTCCGCCACGAGGAGCACCGTCCTCAGCGCGTTTTCGAAGATGAACATCGCCCCCTCGGTGCTCATCGAGGTGAACAGCACCGAATTCATCAAGGAATGGGTGGCCCAGGACAAGGCGATCTCGATCCTGATCCGGCGGGCCGTCGGGAGCGACGAGGATGACGGCGCCCTGGCAGTCCTGCCGCTCGTTGAGCCGCTCTACCTCGAGGTCTCGGTGCTCTTCCTCAAATCGAACAAGCATAACCCGTCCATCCAGAGGTTCATCAGCTACGTGAAGGAGGTCACGTCGAGCGACGACCCCAAGGCGATGGTGGAGGGCCGGGCCTGATGGGGAAGGGCGGAACGAACGGCACGTTTGACAATTTTCCGGTAAGCTTATATATTGAAGCATCGTAATTTCATTAAGGTAAACCCCCGGCTCTGCCGGGGGACACCTGGAGTTTGACTTTTGCGGGATTGTGCTTTTCGCAGGTAACGGTAAGGAGCGCGTGAGGTGGCAGGTTCTTTCATCGTCACCCCCGTGGAAACGGGGGTCCAGGAGCGCGTAAACCTACTAAAACACTGGATTCCCGCGTTCGCGGGAATGACGGCAAAGGACGGTTTTTCTCCGTTTGCG
>JBEKJU010000335.1:0-4084 GCA_050011095.1 Syntrophorhabdales bacterium | reverse complement strand
GTCGCCGTCGTCATTGCCCTTGCTTTCATGGTGCTCATCTTCCATCTCTTCATCATGGACCTGGACGTGTTATGGGCAATCGTCTCCAGACGGCTCATGCTCTAAAAGGAGGGAAAGATGCACTTACGGAAGATATTCAGGCAAGTCGATAAAACGGAGGAGCCCACCGGACAGCCCCGGATAAAGGAGCGGCCCGGCTGGGTCTCACCCACCTACGCCCGGTCGTGCGAGAAGCCGATAGACCCATTGATCGCCGGGACAAACCGGTGCTTCGCCACCTTGCCCAATCCCCATGATATCGAAGGCTATAAGGTCATCCGCACCCAGATCATGCAGAAGACCGGGCAGGAGGGGGGTAAGACCATCATGGTCACGAGCCCGCTCCGGGGGGAGGGGAAGACGACCACCGCCGTCAACCTTGCCTTCACCTTTGCCCGCGAGTTCACCCAGACCGTCCTCCTCGTCGATTGCGACTTAAGGACGCAGCGCATCCACGGCATGCTAGGCATAAAAAGCGACAGGGGGCTCGCGGATTACCTTTTGAATGACGCGCCCCTATCGGACCTGATCATATGGCCGTGCTTCGAAAAACTGACCCTGATATCAGGGGGCGGCGGCGCAAAGGAGAGCGCCGAGCTTCTGGGGTCGCCGCGTATGAAGGAACTCGTGCAGGAGATGAAGACGCGCTATCCCGATCGGTACATCTTCTTGGACGCGCCGGCTGTGCTCTCAGGGGCCGACGCCATGGCCCTCGCGCCCCAGGTGGACTACGTGCTCATGGTCATCGCGGCAGGCTCCACACCCCTCGGAGAGGTAAGAAGGGCCCTGGAAGTGATCCCCGAAGGAAAGATGCTCGGCCTTATCCTGAACAGGTACGGGAGGGGATAAATCAAAAGGCAGAACCCAAGGCGGGTTCTGCCTTTTGTTGCGAGCCGGCTTTATTCGTCTATTTCAACCATTTCATAGAGCTATTTGCCTTTGCGTTGAACAGAGAGAGGCGGCATGGCCGCGTGTCTGCAATCTTTTCCTTGCGGCTGCGAGACCGGTAAGACCGGAAGCGAGCAGAAGCAGGGCGGGTGGCGCCGGGGCACCCGTAGCCGGTGGATCGCCTGTCGCGGAAAAACCGGGAGGCATCTGCGTTGTAGCGCCGATATAAAAGGCCACGACCTCCGCATTGTCTACCTTGTCGGGGTAAGCAAGGGCGAGCCACGCCAAGGTACTATTAATGGGCAGCAGCACTGAAGAGACTGCCTCCGCGTTGCCCAGATGCATTATGAACTGGGCGGAGATGCCAGGGTTACCGGAACCGGCCGGCGGGCCGGAAAAGAATACCCCTTGAAGCACTTCAAGGCCTGTGAAGCTGGAAGCTGGAGACAGGTTAAAGTAAAAGTATGCGAGGGGCGTGTAAGCAAAGTTCGTACCGGAGTGGGCGGTGTAATAACCGGACGACGACGCACGCCACCACCAGTCATTCCCGTTGACGCCGCCGTAGCCGTCCTGAACCATGCCCGAACCGATGACGTCATCGAAATTGACGACTACCGTCATCGCCGGGACCGCGACCGCCGTGGCAGCGACCGCAGCCAGGGCGCAGAACAGAAGCAGGAGTCGTTTCATCCTTTCCCCTCCGTGTTTCCAGCCTATCACGGCAGGTGAAAAGGCGTCTAAGACAGATGGCGGAAATGCCGGAACTGGCAAACAAACGAACAAACAAAAACTTCTGGATGCCGCATCATGTCACCAGGGGTTACGCAGACCATCGGCGCCTGCCGACATATCCGCTCGTCCCGTCCTTCACAGCTTTTCCAATATGTTCTGCGCTTCTTCACTCCCTTGAAAGTTCACGCCCGATTTCACGGCCTTCGTCAGGTACTCCTTCGCCCTCAGAGCCGGCCCTTTCCGGCAATTCGCTTGAGAAGCCACGGACGCCAATAGACTATCGCGGCACAATCCTGGCGACCGCGCCCCGGATCGCCGCGGCCCTTGCGAGCGGCTACGACAAGATGATGGCATCCTTCGAGACCGGGTTGCAGTTTCACAACCACGGATCGGAGCATGATCCGGGGGTTTGATGAGATCGTGACAGAGGCCATGGCAACGGGGCAGTCTACTGTATACCCATCATGATATTGTGGAGAGTCAACCCAAAAAAAGAATTTTTTGCAAAGTTTTAACTGTTTTAACTTGACTTCCTTGCGATACCGAATATACAATCGTTATTGTCACTCAAACATAACACAATAGACCGCGACGGCACACGAATTTGGACAAGCGCGGCTTTGGTTCGAAAGGGAGAAGGGATTTGAGAAAGATAGACGGTCCAAATGACGGACAGGGACCGGCGGAGGCAGGGCAGGGGGCATCCACGAAAACCGTGCCTTTAGTCATGTCAAGGGGGCGGATGCATTTTTAAGAAAGATTTAACTTGCCTGTCACAAGGCTGAACAGGGTTTTGGTAGAATGAGACCGGCAAAGGACAAATACTTCACGGATGCGAGAAAACATTCGGCACAGAAAGGGCCGGGCCGGTGTGAGACAAACAGGTGATGAGAAGGATAATATGCGAAATGGGCTAAGTGTGGGGCAACAAAGCGCTCCAGATGCACCGACGCTTCAGCCAAGGCCAAAACCCGGGTAACCGTATGAGGGAAAGCCAACCAGTCCCAATAGACTGAGTATTATTGAAGGGCTTGCGTCTGCAATGAGATGGGCGACTCAAGAATGCGAAGATGTGAAAACCGAGCGACCACCAACTAAAAGGCAGATAGCCGGGCCGCCTGATTGAACAGAGTGTTCATGATGGCCGCTTTAGGGAGGTGAACAAATAAGTGGGTTTACACCGTGTTTGCACAGAACATCTCATGTGAAGGGAGGCTACGGATGAGCTCGCTTCGTCTTGCAATTTCTTCGTTGCTTTTCGTGGGCCTGCTATGTGGGTCCAATTCGTCTGCTTTTGCGACTCTGACTCCTCTGGGTGGTGCGGCCAATTATGGAATTCTCTTCGAGGGCACGGGCGGCAGAACACTATCCATCACGGATGTCACGCTTGACGGGGTGATTTACGGGACTAATAACGCTATCACCGGTAACAATATCGCGGTTGGCGGCACGGGTATGGTTCAATTCTCCGGGCCTGGCACTATTGATGGGAGACTGGATTTCTCGGCGGCGAATAAAGGCCAATACCAGAACACCAACAGGAAGAATGTCGGTCCCACCTCGGTCAACTACAATGTCAGTGCTGTAACCACGGCCCTCACCACCGTCAATTCCCTCTCGTCGAGTTTGGCAGGGCTCGGGAACAACCTTACCCTCACCGGAAACGAGACGGTGAAAGAATCGAGCGGTCAGCTCAAAACGATCAACGGAGTCACCTACCGCATCTTCAACGTAACCGGGATCGCCTCGACCATGGGTAACGGCAGCATGTTGACAATCGTGGGCGACGGAAGCGGCGATCCTGTAGTGTTTGACTTTGGTCTCAAGTCCAACGTAACCTTAATGGGGGACGTGACTCTCACGGGCCTCGTTCCGGACCAGGTACTGTACAATTTTACGACCAGTGGCTACAATATTACTCTTAATACCGACGCTTCGAAATATTCATCCAAGTCATGGGCGGGAACAATCCTCGCGCCTAATGATGGAGTGATTCTTGATAACGCAAATCTTCAGGATGGACGGGTTTTCGGCGGTGGCGGCGGGTGTGGCATGGAGATCATCGACGGCTCCCATGTTACTGTCCCCGCGCCCGCGGCTCTCCTCCTTTTCGGCCCCGGGCTGGTGGGTCTTGCGGCAATCAGGAGAAGACTTTAGACGTGACGCCATTTAGACATGCCACAGAGGCGGGGTCAGGCTACGGCCTCGCCTCTGTCGTTTCTGAACCACTCCAACCATAGGTAGAACAGACTACGGGCCTAATCTCCCGCGTTAAGCCAGTAACATTTATAATCTTTCCAAGGTTCAACTTGCGGATTCCCTGCAGCTTGCTGCAGGGAGAATCTTTTTCCGCTTCGCTCCGCCGGCAATTATTGGGACACCCACTTCGCGCGACCCACTGTGTGGGTACCCCGCGGTCGCCCCC
>JBEKJU010000334.1:0-6476 GCA_050011095.1 Syntrophorhabdales bacterium | reverse complement strand
ATACCTCCTGATGATGTCCTCGACGGTATTGCCGTCGTCCTTGTTGATCTTCGAGACCTCGTTGATGGTGTACTGGGCGGCGGCTTCGGAGAATTCCGCCCTTCCGGTAAAGTTGTCGACCACCGGGAATATCGTCTTGCCCAGGATATAGTTGCCGTCCGGATAGATCCATGCCTCGTTGTTCTCGGGGAATAGGTAGACGAGACCGTAGTCCCTCAGGCTGAAGTCGGTGTACGCGGGGTTCGTGTAGAACCTCGTGAAGTGGGCGCACACATTCTGGATGAAACCGGGCACGGGCAGCTCCTCGCCGCAGGCCCCGCCTCCCATCTCGTGCCACCTCTCGAACATGGCCGTCTTGAGTCCCGCCCTTTGGAGGTAACAGGCGATGATCGTTGCGTGGTGCCCGCCTCCGACTATGACTGCATCGTATTTCTTGTCTGGCATATCAACCTCCTTGGTCTCATTCTCTATCTGCTCGGGATAGGCCGGGGTCCCTGTTTCGGGATGGGTCCCGGCCCGGCCTTCGGCGCCGAAGGGGCTTCGACCTTCGGCATAGCCGGCGCTTCCGCCGAGCCAATCGGCTCATACACCGGGCTCTTCGAAAAAAGGAACTTTATGCCGCGCATGATAAGCGCCGGGTTCTTGAGCACGGTCCAGACCATGTGCCTCAAGTCGTCCGGGTCCACGAAGGCCCTTACCGTCCAGTGGACGGGGTGGAGGATCTCCATGACCATGAGCATGCGCATCGGCTCGGTTCCCTCTCTCGGCGGCTCGAGGGTGGAAGGAACCATGTCCGTCGTCTCGATCGCGGCTATCCGGCCGCGAAGTAGTGTCCGTCCTAAACCGGTTGATCGTACAAACATCGTTGCCTCCTTAGAAGAGTCCCAGGTCCCGTGCCTCTTTCACGCCCCTTGGCTCGGGCCACCACTTCCGGACGCCCAGGTCCTCCGCGATCTTCTCCGCGGCGTTGAAGCCGGGGCCGAAGGTAATCATGCCTCCCGAGTGCGTGGAGGCCCCGGCGAGGTAGAGCTTCCTGATGGGTGAATCGTGCTGGCTGCAGTATTCGTTCGGCCTGAAGTAGCCCATCTGCAGGGGGAGGTAGGCGCCCTGCTTGAAGCACCCGTTCTTCATGTCCGGGAATTTGTTCTCCGTATCGAGGGGGGTTCCTATATAGTCCCACACGATGGTCTTCTGATTTATGTTGGGGGCATATTTTTCGAGGATCTTCTTGCAGCTCTCCGCATAGGGTCTCCTCATCTTGTTCCACGCAAGGGCGCCCCCCTCCTTCAGGTTATAAGGGGCGCATTCCAGGCTGATGAGGCCTATATGCTTTACGGCGCTGTCAGGCCGGCGATGCACGCGGATCGGGTCGTGGATGGAGGGGAAGCAGCAGTTGAACCCGCCGTCGTGCAGCTCGCCTCTTTTAGAGGCCTCGAAATGGTTAATGAGGTCCTGCTCGCTCTCGTACCCCATCACGTAGATGAGGGATTTGGCAAGCTCGGGGTCGTTCTTCAGGGCCGTGAACTGGGGCGCCTCGGTGAGGGCCAGGTGGCACGTGAAGAAGCTCATGTCAGAGTACCTCCACTGATCGAGCCTCGTGATCAGCTCCTGTTCCAGGTATTGCTTGCCCACATAGTCATAGAAGGTCTGGTGGGGATTGAGGGAGCTGCAGACGAACTTGTTCGCCTTGATGATCGTGCCGTCATCCAGCTCGACCCCCTTCGCCTCTCCGTTCTCTATGACGATCCGCTTGATCACGCAGCCGCTTATCACCCTGCTCCCGTTCTCGGAGATGTATTTCCCGAGGAGATGGGCCACATGGTGGGACCCCATATGGGAGAGACGGAAGTGCCAGCCCCGGTTGATCATCAGAGGCACGAGGTAGCCGAGACCCTCCAGGTCGTAATCGAGCCCCCACATGGTGGCGAGATAGAGGAAGAGGGCCCTCACCCTGTCGTTCTCGAACCAGGAATCGACGATCTGTCTCGGGGTATATCCGGTCAGCTCGTCGTCCCACTTCGTGGCGGGGTGGTTTTCGAGCTTGGCCGCCTGCTCAAGGCTGGGCAGGGGGTTCACGTAGCTAGCCGGGGCGAGGAAGACGTCCATGGCCTCATCCGACCACTTGACGAAATTCCTGAACGACTCGGCGTCGTTCTCGGAGAACTTCGCGATTGACCTGGCGGATTTCTCGGGGTCTTTGTACAGGGCGAGGTAGGTCCCGTCCTGGAAGGGCATGACGACCTGGACATCGGGATAGATCCATTGCAGATCGTACCGCTTCTCCAGCTCGAAGTCCCGGAAGGGTGGGGCATACTCGACCATCATGTGATAGATTGCATGGCTGTCGACCAGCATACCGGGGAGGAGGAGATTCTCCGTGGCCTCCAGAACCGCCACCTTCAGACCCGCCTTTGCCAGGTAGCCCGCGGTGCAGAGCCCGTTCGGACCAGCTCCAATGATGATGCCATCGAATTCCAGTTCCCTCATGACGCCTCCTTACTGTTTAAATTCTTTCATGAACCATGAACCCTGTGATGTTCTTTGCAATCCTCTTTGGCCCTTTTCGTAAACATGTCACATTATGGTCGCTTCACTGTTGACAGGGCAATACAATTAAATTTATAGTTGTGTTAGTATTTTTGAATGACCGGAGATTCCGGCAAGTTGGGGGGCTACATGAACATAAATTTGAACCAGCTGAGGGCCTTTTACTCGGTCGTCAAGACCGGGACGTTTTCCAAGGCCGGCGACGAGTTGTTCGTGACAGAGCCCGCCGTCTTTGTTCAAGTTCGCTCGCTCGAACGGTGCCTGGGGTTCAAGCTCCTCGACAAATTCGGAAAGGACCTGAGGCCCACCGAGATCGGCAAGATGCTCTACGACTACGCCGAGCGGATCTTTGTCCTTGTCGACGAGGCCGAGAGGGCAATAAAGGAGGTGGGGGCGCTCAAGAAGGGAGAGTTGAGGGTGGGGACGACGAACGCCCTGGCCCAATACCTGCTGCCCATCATACTTCCCGCCTTCCATACGAGCCATCCGAAAATACAGCTGCACTTCGAAGAGGCGAGTTCCAGCCAACTGGTCAAGGGCATCCTTTTCCACGATTATGAAATGGCCCTGGTGGCGAGAGTGGCCTATCCGGACTCGATCGAGAACATTCCCCTTATCAGGGAGGAGGTGGTTCTAATCGCCTCGCCGGAAAGCAGCCTAGCGTCAAAGGCGCGCTGTTCCCTTGAGGAACTGACCGGTTACCCCATGATCTGCAGGGAGACGAGATCCGCAACGAGGCAGGCGCTATCGCACGAGTTCGAGAAGAGGAATATCGCGCCTTCCGAGATGATCGAGGCGGGGAACACGGAGTTGATCAAGAACCTCGTGAAAAACGGCAGGGGTATATCCTTCCTCGCAAAAGTATGCGTGAAAAGGGAGGTGGACCGCGGAAAACTCGTCGTCATACCCGTTGATGAGGGACCCTTCTCCCTCAATATCGACGTGATCCACCTGAAGGGCAAGACCCTTTCGCCCGCGGCCGCAACCTTCCTGCATTTTCTCGAACAAACGAGCAGCGCGGAGAACCTGGACCACTTTGTCGATGCCATGGCAGGAAAGATCTTATAGGCAGGAGGCCCTCCTTTCCGACGAGGGCGCGGCCGGGGGTGTATGACCCTTCGCCGGAGGTCTCCTTCACGGCTTTCCACGCCATCCGTGGAACCAAGCCTTGTCCCACCGCAACTGCGGCTTTGCCCGCATTGCCTCGGCCAGCGCGGCGACGACTGTTCGTGCAAACTCACGGTTATTTACGTCCGTATCTACCTCAAACACCTTTATCCCGGCGTCCAGGTGCTGCTTCAATGTGCCGATGAATGCCTCATCGGAGGCAGGGTCGTAGAGCGCGGCGCCCTCGACGCTGAGGGCGGAAAACCCCTTTCTGGGGATGACAAACTTGACCATCATTTTATATTTATATCTGTTCAGCTTTTCTGCTACCGCGCGCGCCACCTGCCGCATCTCGTCGGCACTTGTTCGTGCCTGGACCCTGACGGCATCCTGCAGGAAAATCTTTCTTTCAGCCAATTTCCTCGATTCCCACAGGTAATCGCCACTGTCTTTTCTCTCGATGGGCCCGCAGCTAATCATGTCGAAACCGCAGGGAGAAAGGATGTACGGAATGGGAACGCCCTGCGCCACGTCTAAACGGTTCGGTCCGGAGGCCCTGTTCCCCCCGAGGAGATATTCGCTGAAACTTGCCGGAACAAGATCGATGAATCCCTGGAAAAATCCCTGGCTCACAAGGTCGCTGGCCGCCCTGTCGCCGATGCCCTGCGCGTGGAAGGACACCATCTCGTACTCCTCTTTCAGGAGGTGCCGCACGTAGTGGGCGCCCTCGTCGCAAAAATCGAATTCAGTTATCACAAGGGAAGGTCTCCGCTCCTCCAGAAAACGGGCGGCTCCCTCCACCATCCCCGCGATGGCGTTGGCGCCGTTCAAGGCAAGGGTCTTGACCGGCCTGTTCATTCCGACCGTGTCCACCACGGTGTTCATTACCGTGATATCCCTCAGCCCGAAGTATTGGGCAACCCAGTTGGCATAAGCCGGCATGGCGACGACACTTGATATCAGGAGCTTCGGAACGCCGAAAGGAAGGCTGTTCATCGCCGTCAATGACACAAATGTCCCGGTCATTCCCGCAATGGCGATGACGCCTTCCAATTGCCTCGTGCCGTGAAGCTCCATCAGCTTTTTTGCCAGACCCTCCACCATCATGGATATTGCCCGGTCCCTCTCCGTGACGAGCAGGGCTTTCACCTTCTCGATCGTTCCTCCCGCCAGCTCGACGACCTCCGAACACGTCACGTCCGCCTTGAGCGACGAGACGATTCCACCCGTTCCGATACTGATATCGATCAATATGGTCTTGTGGCCCCTCATCTCTATCTGATCCTTGATGACCTTCAGGGCGCCTTCTCTTTCGTCCAGCATCCCCACTATCACAATCGGCATCGGTCATTCCTCCTCGCGCTTCATTTGTCCCGATAGATATCCCCCGTCATCGATGCCCCGAAAAAAGAGATAGGACCCATCCACCGGGGCCGACCATTCAGGATGCCCGATATACGGAACAGCCGTTGCATCACTACTCCCTCTTACCGGGGAAGATAACGATTAAAACACAACTAAAAATTAGAAGTCAAATGGCGTTTCTCAGCGCCCCCGATGCGCCCCTGACGACCGATTCCGTCCGCTGGAGGCCTTTCGTGAGATCGTATCGGTAAGCCTCCCGAGGCTGCTCAAGTTTCTTCTCGCCTGGAGAAAGCTCAGGAAGGTTGACGCGATGGGGGAGAGGACCTTTCCCTTGAGATGGATCATGTCCACATAGAGGGAGAAACTGTCGTCATCCAAAGGCATGGTCGCCAATTCTCCTCTTCTGATCTCGTCTCTCACGCACACGCTGGAGAGAAAGGAATATCCTCTATCTTGTTTCACCAGATGCTTGATAAACTCTATATTGGGGGCTTCGATGACGGCCTGCGGCTTGAGGCCTTTCTTCTCAAATGCTTTCTCGATCGCGGTCCTGATGGCCGTTCCGCTGCTGGCGCAGACTACAGGTTCTTCGGCCAGTTCCTGAAGAGAAATCTTTCCCTTTCGTAACAGTTTGCTTACGGGCGAGACGACCAACAATACCTCATCTTTGGTGAAAGGCACGGCATTCACCTCATCGGGGTAATTCATCCTGGCTATAATGGCGATCTCGTACCCGTGGCGCAGCACGCCCCTCAACAGTTCCTCCGAACCACCCTCGTCGAGATGAACCTTGATGAGGGGGTACTCATCTTGGAACAGGGAGACAACGGGCGGCATCAGGTACTGGCAAACGGCTCTCGTGGCCCCAAGGCGTAAACACCCCGCCTTCAGGTCCCGGAGCCCCTCTATCGTATTCATCGCCTCCTCGACAAGGACAAATATCCGCTCGGCGTAGTCGTCGAGCATCTTGCCGATCTCGGTGGGCATCTGTTCCCTTTTGAATTTTTCGAGTAGTTTAAAACCGACGAACCGTTCGAGGGACCGCACCTGTACGAAGACGGCCGGCTCGCTCACGTGCAACTCATCGGCGGCCTTAGAGAACGTTCCAGTTCTTACTACCGCGTGGAAGCATCGTAACTGGTTTATGTTCATGTCTAAAGCCACTGACTATCTGCTCCGACACATATAATTATTTCTTATTAACAATATAACAAATGCATTTATTTTACAACTTTTTTTAATAAAGCCGACAGTTTTATTGCATTGACCCGGCGTCATTGTACATGTATAAAACAGATATAGAGCCATTATACAGCCAATTGTGACTTTGATCCCAAACAGTAAGGAGGCGTCATGAGGGAACTGGAATTCGATGGCATCATCATTGGAGCTGGTCCGAACGGGCTCTGCACCGCGGGCTACCTGGCAAAGGCGGGTCTGAAGGTGGCGGTTCTGGA
>JBEKJU010000333.1:0-4107 GCA_050011095.1 Syntrophorhabdales bacterium | reverse complement strand
GGAGGCCATCATGGCCTGCTGCTGCGTCTTGCACACGGTCGATATGAGGAGGCCGATGCCGAGGACGGAGAGGAGATAGACATTCGTGCAGAGGAAGAGGAAGAAAAGGGAGCCCTTGATGGGGACATGGAACCAGAGTATTCCCACGGCGGTGACGAGCATCATCTGGCCGAAGCCGATCACCGCCGACGGGATCGTCTTCGCGATCACCAGCTCGAGAGGCCGGATGGGCGTTACCATGAGCTGTTCGATGGTGCCCGTCTCCCGCTCCCGCACCACCGCCATGGAGGTCGTCATGAGGCAGGTGAGCATGATGATCAACGCGATAACGCCGGGTAGAAAGAAGTTCCGGCTTTTCAGGTCCGGGTTGTACCAGACCCTGGTGTCAAAATCGATCCTTCCGTTGCCGCCCGCCTCGGGCCGCGCAAGCTCCCGTGAGAGGCGCCCGACGATCGACGAGACATGACCCATGGCGATCAGGGCGGAATTGGAGTCTGTCCCGTCAACGAGGACCTGAAGGCCGGCGGGCATCCCCTTCTTGATATCCTTTGAGAACCCCCTGTTGATCTGGATCGCCACGAGCACGTCCCCCTTGTCGAGGAGATACCCCATCTCCCTCTGGGAGGCGGGCTCCTTCGTGATGGTGAAATATCCCGAGGCCTCGAGCCTCCTTACAAGCTCCCGGCTCTCCTGTGATTTGTCGAGATCGAGCAGCGCCGTGAAAACATTGTCGACATCGAGGGTCGCCACGTAGCCGAAAAGAAAGAGCTGAATGAGGGGGCTGATCATGAGGAGGACGCGCCTCCTCCGGTCCCTGAATGTCTGGATGAATTCCTTGATCGCCAGGTACCTTACCCTTTCGAGCATGGCTAGTCGAGCCTCTTTCTGATTTTTCTCTTGGCCAGGAGAAACACGACGACCGCATAGAGGGAGAGGAGTCCCATTTCGAGCGCCAGGAAGCGAAGGCCTATGCCTTTCAGGAATACCCCATTCAGGATGGAAACGAAATACCGGGCCGGAACCGCGTAGGTGAATGCCCTGAGGGGCGCGGGCATGTTGGCGATGCTGAAGACGAAACCGGAGAGCAGGAAGGAGGGAAGAAAGGAGGTGAGCATCCCGAGCTGGCTCGCGAGGAGCTGGTTCCTCGCGCCGGCGGAAATCAGGACGCCGAAGCAGAGACCCCCCACGAGAAAGATGGCCGAGGCGGCCCCGAGGAGGGGAATGCTCCCGCGCAGGGGCACATCCAAAAGCACGGTAGCGATAAAGACGGAAAGAATGGTGTCGGCAAAACCGATCAGCATATAGGGGATCAGTTTGCCGACGAGCAGCTCCGCGGGCCTTACCGGCGTCGAGATGAGCTGCTCCATGGTCCCCCTGTCCCATTCCCTGGCGATGGTGAGGGACGTAAGAACGGAAACGATGACCGACATGATGAGGGCGATAAGCCCGGGAATGACGAAATTTCTCGACTTCAACGCCGGGTTGTACCAGACCCTGTTCCGAAGATCGATGACAGGCCGGATCGGGGGCGATTCCTGCCTCCGGCTGAACTGGTCGGCGATGGATGCGACATACCCCTGGGCGATTGCCGCCGTATTGGAATTGCTCCCGTCGATGATGACCTCGACGGACGCGGGTCTTCCCTTCCTTATATTCTTTGAAAAATCGAAGGGGATGACGAGGGCGATCCTCGCCTGGTCCGAATCCAGGTATCTGTCGATCTCCCCGTAGGAGCCGACCCGGGCCGCCTCGGTAAAATAGCCCGATTCGGTGAACTGGGCCACAAGGTCCCTGCTCGTGCTGCTCTTGTCCCGGTCGTAGACGACCAGGAGAATGTTATCCACGTCGAAGGTGATCGCATAGGCGTAGATGATAAGGAGGATGACCGGCAGAAGGAAGGCCATGGCGAGGCTCAGGCGGTCGCGCCGTACCTGGATCCACTCCTTTCTGGCGATTGCCATGATCCGCGTGACGCTCATTTAGGAGGCCTCGATGAGCGTCACGAATACGTCTTCGAGGGAGGGCGCCACCTTCTCCGCGCGCTCCACCGTGATGCCGGAAGATTCGAGCATCCGGCGGATCGTGCGGGCGGATATTGCGGCATCCTCCACGGTGGCATGGACCGTGCTGCCGAAGATCGCGCTGTCTACCCCTGCCCGAAGCAGGACCTCCAGGGCGTCGAGGGTCCTGTTTGTCTCGATTTCCAGGATGTCCTTCAACATGAACCTGTGCCTCAGCTCCATGGGCGTGCCCTCCGCGATGATCCTGCCCCCGAAGATGAGGGCCAGCCGGTCGCAGTAGTCCGCCTCTTCCATGTAGTGGGTAGTGACGAAGATCGTCGTGCCCCCATCGGCCAATTCCCGTATGAGGTTCCAGAAGTTGCGGCGCGACAGGGGATCCACGCCGGACGTGGGCTCGTCCAGGAAAAGAATGGGGGGCTCATGGAGGACCGCGCAGCCGAGGGCGAGGCGCTGTTTGAAGCCGGTCGCGAGGGTTCCCGTGAGGGCCCGCTTCTTGTCCCCGATTCCGGCCATTTCGAGCACCCATGTCTTGCGAAGGACCTTCTTCTCCTTCGGCACCTGGTAGACCCCGCCGAAGAAGTCTATGTTCTCTTCGACCGTGAGGTCGTCATAGAGGGAGAACTTCTGGGACATGTAACCGATGATTTTCTTGATGGACTCCGGCACGGTGGAGATGTCGTACCCCCCCACCGTGCCGCTTCCGCCGGTCGGCATGAGGAGGCCGCAGAGCATCCTGATGGTCGTCGATTTACCCGCCCCGTTGGGCCCTAGAAAACCGAAGATCTCCCCCTTCTTCACCTGGAGGTCTATGTGGTCCACCGCCGTGAAGCTGCCGAACGCGCGGGTGAGACCATGGACATCGACCGCTGTTTCGTCCGGGGGCATCACCCGTCCTGCCTTTTCTTCGCCCCATCCTCCGGTCCGGTCACGAGGGCGATGAAGATATCCTCGAGGGAAGGCAGAATCGGCCGCTGCTCCCCGATCTCGATCCCGGCCGCGGTCATGGCCGAGACGACCGCGGCCGCCACGTCCGGCCGTTCGAGACCGACGTGGAGCCTGTCCCCGTACGCGGTGACGCTCCGTACGCCGTCCACCGCGGTCGCGACTGTCCTCGCCCGCCCCCCCGAGGGGGTCAATATCTCGACCATGGGAAGATGGAGCATGGTCCTCACCTCCCGGGGCTCGCCCGTGACAAGGAGTCTTCCCCGGTCGATGAGCCCTATCCTCGTACACCGCTCGGCCTCATCGAGGTAGGCCGTCGAGACGAAAATGGTGACCCCCTCGCGCAAAAGGTCGTAGAGTATCCGCCAGAGGTCCCTCCGGGAGACGGGATCGACGCCGCCCGTCGGCTCGTCCAAAAAGAGGACGCGGGGCGTGTGGATGAGCGCGCAGGCGAGGCCCAGCTTCTGCTTCATGCCCCCCGACAGATTACCCGCAAGGCGGTCCTTGAAGGGCGCGAGCTTGCTGAAGCCGAGGAGCCTTTCGATCCGCGGCGGCCTTTCCCGCCGGGGGACGCTGTACATGTCCGCGTAAAAGAGGATATTCTCCATCACCGTCAGGTCTTCGTAAAGGCCGAACCTCTGGGACATGTAACCGATCTCTTCCTTGATCGCCTCCGGGTCACGGAGGATAGACCGGCCGGCCACCCATGCCTCCCCGGTGGTGGGAGAAAGTATGCCCGAAAGGAGCCTCATTATGGTCGTCTTTCCCGCCCCATCCGGTCCGACGAGCCCGAAAAGCTCGCCGGGCGCGACGTCGAGATCGAGCTGATCGACAGCCACGTTGCCCCCGAACGTCTTCGTCAGGCCTGACGCCCTTATTGCGCCCGCATCCATCGTCCTTGCGCCCTTCCCGATCACCGCAAAAGTATTCGCACGTCCGCCGGCATGCTCGGTTTCAGCTCATTATTGACGTTCTCGACCCGCACCTTGACGCCGAAGACGAGCTTTACCCGCTCCTCCTGGGTCTGTACGTTTTTTGGCGTAAACTCCGCCTCCGACGAGATGTAGCTCACCCAGCCCCGGTACGTCTTGCCGGGGTACGTGTCGGCGCTTATCCTCGCCTTCTGCCCGAGCTTGACGAGGCC
>JBEKJU010000332.1:0-4110 GCA_050011095.1 Syntrophorhabdales bacterium | reverse complement strand
TGGCCGATCGGCGAGGCGCGGAAAGGCCAAATGTACTGGATGTACATGACCTTTTCGCAACGAAGCGGGCGGACAAAAAGACGAGCCAGATGGCCCATTTATTTTCTGACGAGCCCTAAGGTATGATGTCGCTTGCGCCCCTCGCGAAGGGCACCTCCCTGCATTCCGCCGGGAACATCATCGCCAATGCCCGCCACATGGATTATACTGTAGGGAAATGAGGTGACGCCATGTTCGATGTGCTTGTCGTAGGGGCCGGACCCGCGGGCTCGGCAGCCGCGAAGACGTGCGCGGAGCACGGTCTCAGCACGTTGATGATAGAAAGGCGGGCCCTTCCCCGGGACAAGGTGTGTTCGGGCCTCCTGCTCGCGCCGGCGGCGAAACGGCTCGTCCTCGACGAGTTCGGAGAGCTTCCCCCGGAGATTGTTCTTTCGACCGTCTCCGGCCTCATGCTGTGGGTGCCTGGTGGTGGTCGGCGCAAGGTGGCCGCCCCCGGCACACCGGTCACGTGGAGGAAGGACCTTGACCATTGGATGAACCAGAAGGCGCTGGAGTCAGGGGTGGAGATATGGGATTGCGCAGGGCTGAGGAGGCTCGATACCGATGGGCGGACGTGCAGGGTCGCCCTCTCCAGGGCCGGGGTGGTGGAGGACCTGGAGGTAGGATTCGTGGTCGGCGCCGACGGAACGAACTCGGCCACCAGGACCCTCCTCTTTCCGGAGCTTCAGGCTACCTACACAATCGCGTACAGGGAATGCCTTCGTCCCGGTCCGGCCCTCGAAAAGGATTGCGTCTACATCGTTTTTCCGCGGCGGGACTACCGGCCTAATTTCTGGATCATCCCCAAGGGGGACTTTATTACCCTCGAAGGGGGGCTCAAGGCGCTCAGGAACGACATCCTGACCCTCCTCGCGCCGTATGGATTGAAAGGGGAAAGGCCCTTGTGGAAGGACGGTTGTCTGAGCCGTGTTCAATTCTCTCAGGCCCTACCCCAGGGCGGCCTCAGTCCCGGCAAGGGACGGGTCCTCCTCGCGGGCGACGCCGCGCGCCTGAAGATTCCCCTTAACGGTGAGGGAATAGGGACGGCCGTGAAAAGCGGGCTCCTCGCCGCCCGCGCCATCGTCGAATCAACGAGGACAGGCCGGGACGCCTCGAACATCTATGGTGATCTGCTTAACCCCCTTTTGGAGGCCCTTCAGTCGCACGCCGCGAGGCTGCCGGACATCAAGGCGGAGGGAAACAAAGGTCCTCAGGCCCTGCTCGATGCGTTGACGAGGGCATACGAGGAAGCGCTGGAGGAGTTTGATCTTTGAGGGACCTGCCTCCTGAAGTCCGGCCACCCCGGCGGGAAGGGAGGTCCTGGAATCCGTGCGCGGTATTCAGTCGCGTTTACCGGTGCTTGATCGCGAGGACGAGCACGGCGGAGATGAGGACGAACGTGAATAGATTGGCGACGATGATCGGGAGCGAGCGGGTGTAGAGGCCGTAGATCAGCCACAGGAAGATGCCCGTGGCGTTGAGGCCTATCATGGCGAGGGAAAGATCGCTTGACGATTTTACCCGCCACGTGCGGATTACCTGTGGCACGAAGGCAACGGTCGTGAAGGCGCCCGCGATCAGGCCGAGCACCATGATAGGGTCGATGTTCAGGAGCATGCTCGATACTTTAGCATATTTCGTTCCGGACGTCCGCTCACCCCTGCCCGCTTCGGGTGGCCCCGGCGGCTTCGCCGACCGGGTAACGCGCTCGCGGGCGGCGGGCGCCGAGCCCCGGTAATTCAGCTCCGTTGAGGGGGCGGCTCGGGGCACCCACGAAGTGGGTCGTGCTTTGCTTACGCCCCTCTTTTGTGCCGTCCCCACTGAAAAGAAGTGATAGATCGATGGCCGTGCCAAGGAAAGGTCTTGACAACCGGTTGGTGTGGTAATATAATTACCATGTGGTACAAAACTAACCACACTTGCGGAGGATAGTGTGCTACACGGAGGACTTATGGATAAAAGGAGGGTGGCATGTTTGGAAGCTACATTAAGGATGTCCGGGTGAACAAAGGACTGTCGCTAAGGGAGTTCTGCCGACAACTGGGGGAAGATGCAAGCAATTGGAGCAAGGTCGAAAGGGAAATTGTGGCTCCGCCTCAGGACAGGCTGAAGCTGGAAAGGATAGCAGATATCCTGCGAATCGAGAAGGGAGGTGAGCGAAACAAGATGTTCGATTTGGCATCCGTGGATGCAGGCCATATACCAGAGTATGTGATGACCGATAAGGAGGTCCTGAAGGCTTTGCCGATGTTTTTCAGGACGGTAGGAAGCGTAAAGCCGACCGCAGAAGAATTGGCTCAGCTTATTGAGAACATAAAAAGGGGAGCGTAGCGTAGATGGCGGACTATTCGAGATTCAAGTGCCAGTTTCTCAAACAGGAGGAGATCAAGGCCACTGCAACTAAATTTCGCGAAAAATATTGGCCCGAAGGAACGTTGCTGATTGATGTGGAAAGAATCATAGAGGAGAGGCTGGGTCTCGATATAATACCGGTCCACAATATTCGGCAACTTATCAGGATAGACGCTTATCTCAGGGCCGATTTGACCGGCATAACGGTTGACTATCATCAGTACATGGATGATCAAAATCGATATGCAAGCAGGTTGCGCTTTTCGTTCGCCCATGAGGTCGGACATTATGTTCTGCACAACCACATATTCAAGGAGTCCCGATTCGATACTCCCGATGAGTATTACCGATTCGTGAATGAATTTCCGGAAAAGGAATATTCATGATTCGAGTACCAGGCAAATGAGTTCGCTGGTTCCCTATTGGTTCCTCGAGAACGCCTGAAGAGTGAACTCCGGAAGGCTTGTTCCGAGTTAAGGGAAAAGGGTCTCGGGTATCTCCTTGATGAGCAACCAGACTTGGTCTTGAACACCATCTCACCGCCCCTTAGAAAACCGTTTGACGTGTCGGATGACGTAATTGTCCGAAGGATAGAGGTAGAAAAGCTCTGGCCTCTGAAGTAAGGAAGCCAGAGCGAAACCCATGAGGTCGAATAGCGAGAGGCCCAGCATGCCAGAAAAGACTGCCCTGGGTCTATCTCGTACAGGGGCCATCTGGGACGCCCATCAAATTATTAAATTCTTTTGACAATAAGAATTCTCCGCTGATAGAATTTCTTTATGCCCCGACACGCCCGCATCCCTGAACCACCCGATTGGCGCGCGGACGGATAAAAAAGGCGCGGCTTTAACCGCGCCTTTCCATTATTCACCTGTTCGGCTCTATTCGGCTATTCGGCCGTCAACCTCCATGCGTCCGGTCTTGCGTGTATCCCGGCCGGTTATTTCGTTTCCCACGTGCGAAGGACTCTCTTACTGCGCGCCCTTTAAGTCTAGTAGCGCCCTCTCCCTCCGCCGCCGCCTCCGCCACCGCGCCGTCCGCCACCGCCGCCGAATCCGCCACCGCCGCTGCGGTTTCTGTCCGCCCTCGGCTTGGCTTCGTTCACGTTCAGGGTGCGGCCGTTAAGCTCCTTGCCGTTGAGACCGCCTATCGCGGCCTGGGCTTCGGCGGATTCCGGCATCTCGACAAAGCCGAATCCCTTCGACTGGTTGCTGTATTGATCCCGGATCACGTTTGCTGACGCAACCTGTCCGTAGGCCTCAAAGGCCTTTCTCAGATCTTCCTCGGTCACATTGTAAGCCAGGTTGCCGACGTAAATGTTCATGTCTTCTCCTTAAAATTTGAAGTGGTTTGGGTTTTTCCTTCCCGCAGCCACAACCGCCCGTCAAGGGCCTTCCTCGTTGTCGGTGCGATCCGGCGCCTGCTCCTCATCTTCCCCATCGTCCACGGGTTTCTCGATCTTGCCCTGTCTGCGAGCCATCTTCTCCGCCGCTTCTTCTTTGCGCTTTATTTCCTTCTGCCGCTTCAAGAAGCTGCGTTGACCCCGCCTTGCCATATAGCCTCCTTCTCTCACCTCCGCCGAAACCAGTCAGGACAAAAAAATATTCCAGATGCCCTTTTCTGGCTCTGGAATAGTCGGAAACGCCCAACAAAAGCACGAATACCAGAAGACGTTATCATTATGGGCCTTCGAAAGATTTTTGTCAAGGGGGGATTGTG
>JBEKJU010000331.1:0-4128 GCA_050011095.1 Syntrophorhabdales bacterium | reverse complement strand
CTGAGTGAATTCTGCGATCTCTTCAAGAAACAAGTTATATTCTTCTTGAGGAGGCACAGTACTGTTGAACCGAAGCAAGATATAGATGCCATTTAGGACGGGGTGTTTCTTCTGAAATCCCTTTGAATAGGTTTCTAAGCGTTCCCATTCAGATTCAACAGCACGCCTCTGGATCGCGCGCCGTCCGGCTCGCACTACTGTTCCGCCTGATTGGTACATGACCACTTCGACGCCGACCGTCCGGCCAGAAATCTGGATCATAAAATCAGGCTTCTCGCCTTCTAAGGGGTCGCTGTCTGGCCGGATTCCTGTAGCAGACAACAACTGCCGAAGTATCTCGCGTTCCTTTTGCTTTTGGGTTGATCTGGTCACCCTGCCTCCTTCGGTGACCCGCAGGACACCGCCAAAGTCTACTGCCACTGTGCCAGTGCTTTTGGGAGGGGGTGACCTAACGACTGCCAACACCACTCTCAGGAACTACGTACACAAAGCGCGCGGGGCTTTTTGAGACCATCGAATCGGTAGGAGAACGGCTTACCGCTGCCGAAGCCGAAAACCCACGCCTCGCCAGGGGAATTTCCCTGGGAACTGCTCCATTCCCCCCATGCAGACAGTGAAAGGCTACCTTTAACTTGCCAAGGGACCGCTTGCCCACCTGTGCTCCGATCTGGAGCATTGATACTGGAGTCAAAGATGCCTTTCAACTCGTCTATCGTCGGCAATCGCCAGTCCGATTGACCGCCAGTTTGCAGATTCTGGCAATAGGTCGTCGCTTCCTGCCAAGTGACATCGACGCCATTATCCTTCTTCGCCCACATTAACCCGGTCGCTGGGTCTTTCCAAGCGTCGGTACCATCCACTGGTACAGGCGTGGTTTCCGATGAAGTTGCAGTCTTGTCGGTTGGAGGAGTGGAACTCTGTACCTGCACCTGCTGATCCGCTGCTGTTGGCTCCTGCTGGTTCTGGGTAATCATCGTGGGGAAGGTGACTCCTCTTATTGACGTGCCATCAGGCTTCTGTGCCGTTACGATTGCCAGCGAACCAATTGAATTTCCGCCTTCCGATACCAGCAAAGTGCCCGGGCGAATATAGTCGCATCCATTTGACTTTGCTAATCCTTCAAATGATTCGATGACAGAACTTTTCGCAGTAGACGCGTTTGGTCCACCGCTGGAGGTAAACCATCCGATTGCGGCATCATCGTAGGTGGCTAACGCTTTGGAGTCAGGGCAGATGACTGCGCCAAATCCGTCATTTGAAGGCACGACATTGCCCTTTGGAATTGGATTCCGAGACGGCGTCGCAACAAGTACACTGCCGAGGCTAGAGGATGTGTCTTTTGATGGAGGCGCTGGATTGAAATCCTCAGATCGCATTTTCCCTTCCGGATCGTTGGTCAGATGTGCACCTACAGTAAAGGCAGATGTGTTCACCGTAACGAGCGGGGCCATCCCATCCATGGGCTTCGCTGCCACCTCGATGCCGCTCTTCCATACTTCGCAACCGAGCTTCTCTGCTTTGCTTTCTGCGGTGAATGCAGACGTATACATATCCATTACCGCGGATATATCGTGATCCGCTCGCCGATCACTGAGTAACGACAGAGGGCAGACGATTGCATGATCGTTTGTATACACAGGCTTGCTGTAGTCGAGAGGAGCAATGGCTTTCTCAGTTTCCTTTTGTGAGGTCGCGATGAAATAGATAGTCAACGCCCCGACAAATCCCCAAAACACCTTCGTGCCGGTTTTCACGGAATACTCCTTGCCACGGATTTCCCGCCGTGTCTGTCAGCAAGTCTTCGGTCGAGGCAACGGTTCGGTCAGTGGAAGGTACACACAGCCGTCACGGAAGCCCTGCAAGTTTCCATTAAATACGGCTCCAGAATGATGGCAAATGACTGCCACTTCCAACCCCGCGGTTCTGAGGTCAGGATTCAGGTTTCGAGGTTCCGGTTCCGTCCCGATCAGTATAATTTAAGTCTCTGCAACTTGGATCATGCCGGGTGCCCCAGGTCTCGATTTTGAGACCTGGGAAAGCATAGACATCGCGAGTTTACCCCCTATTCGTCGGGTGGCCCTTTACTCGCGTTCACGCACTTTTAGCCAAGGAACGCATCACAAATTCAGGGTCGGCGGCAATGACGATAAGAAGTGCGCGCGCAGCGGCTTCCGGCTGGCGGCGCCCGGACTCCCAATGACGAACTGCATCCACCGACAAACCAAAACGATCCGCGAAACGCCCCTGGCTCAAGCGCAGGCGCTTACGGAGACCTCGCACGTCCACGGTCTCCGGCAGAGTGACCTTGTAACCCTTGCGTTCACCTTCCATGTAGGCGCGGGCTTCCGCCGTTCCTTGCGCCATCTCTGCAAACAATTTGCTCATCGCTTCCCCCTGGTTTCGGCAAAGAGACTCTTCGGCGTGTGGCCCCAGTCTCGGTGGTCTTTCCAAATCAAGATGAGGGCGCCAGTGGTTCCTCTCCTTTGGGGACCGGTGATCGAATCAACGGGTGACCGATGAAGCCTTCATTTCGCACCCAGAGCTTGTTTGTACCCATCCGTCTCGCGGATGGACGCATAACCGTCAGGCAACTCATCGCCATGATCGGGGGGATTCTGAGTTGGCTGGTCCAAGATCGCAAGTGCTCGTGAAATGCGTGCCCCAGTTGGTTTCGGTCGGCTTGCCAGCCATTCATCGTGCTGGAGATGCGCTAGCTTTTCTGCCACGGCAACATTGATGAATTGATTGAGAGAGACACCCTCTTTGAGCGAAAAATCTTCGGCCACCCTCCGGACGGATGGCATGAGCCGGAGCGGGAATTTACTGATTACGTTCTTCCTCTGATTAGCTGGCATGATGAGATTCCCCCTTTTGAAAAGCAATCAAAAACTCTCTCGGGGTCAGCACTTGAATCCCGAACCGTTCTGCCGCCGCCCTGAAATCCTTGATGTTGTTTGTCACAATGGCATCGGCTTGGCCATTGATCGCAACATCCAGAACCATATCGTCGTTTTCGTCCTGGGAGAGCGGTCGATGCTTGATCCGCACCAAAACTGGAACCGCTATGGCTTCCAGCATTTCTATGATGGCCTCCGCATCTTCCGAAGTTCTCCCGGATGCCGCAATGTGCTGTGGACGCATAGCCACATCCCGATACTCGCAGACCAGCTTCAAATCCATCAGCAAGGTCATCTTTCCTACCGCTGCTAACCGGACAATTTCAGCGGCAGCCCCAGTGCTTGAACGAATTGCGCTGATCAGGGCAGCGGTATCAAGCACGACTATCACTGCCATATGATACCACAGGTGGCCCCATACACAACTGCGACACGAAGGCGATTCCAACTATCTCAAAAAGTAGCCACCCATCCGCTAAATGATTGATAACAATATATGGTACGCCAGTCTCGAAATCAGACATAGTCGTAAGGCTATCGGGGGTTCGAATCCCTCCCTCTCCGCCATTAATCATTTATAGTGTGCTATTTGCAGCAACATCTGTGACTGCCTGACCGCTGTTGCGTTCTGACGTGAATTTTGAACTGTGCCCAATTTCGTGCCCGCCTGAGAGATTTCCGAATGCTCTTTCGATCGCATCGGCGAGCCCGATTTGCGATTTTGACTTTCTTATAGTTTGAATCCACGGGTGGGTGTAAGCGTCCCGAGTTCCCCTCTTGACTTGGCTGAGGAGTGATCCTCGAAGTGCCCACTACCTTTTTGGTGGGCACCTGATGAGTGTGTCTAAGCGGCCTGGGAGGATTGAGTCTGTAGAGTCGGAGCGAGGTTCCAGGGCAGGAGTTCTTCGATGCGGCTGATGGGATGGTCGGCGATCTGGGCTAGGACGGTGCGAAGGTAGAACTCCGGATCGAGTCCGTTCAGTTTGGCCGAACCGATGAGGCTGTACATGGCGGCTGCGCGTTCACCGCCGCAGTCGGAACCTGCAAACAGGTAGTTCTTCCGACCAAGAGCCACAGCCCGCAGCGCCCTTTCGGCCGCGCTGTTGTCTATCTCTAACAGTCCGTCTTCGGTGTAGCGCGTGAGGGCACGCCAGCGTGAGAGCGCGTATCGAATCGCAGCCGTAGTTTCGCTCTTCGCTGAGAGCGAACGCAGAGCCTTCTCCATCCATTT
>JBEKJU010000330.1:0-5604 GCA_050011095.1 Syntrophorhabdales bacterium | reverse complement strand
TTTTATAACGTTGAGGAGCTTGAGACCGTCGATGTCGGGAAGCCGAACATCGACTACCGCGCAACTGAGGGAAATGTGCTTTTTCCTGAACGTCTCCAGTGTGTTGAGCCCCTTCATCCCGTTTTCACACGGCTCGGTCTGATAGCCTTTCTGCATGAGTCCGATTGCAACGCTTCTTCTCAGGGATGCCTCGTCATCGATCAGCAGGACATTCTTTTCCATGATATCTCTCCTTTTTATTATTTTCTGTCTTAACCGCATACCCTTTAATATGCAATAGTGGTGCCACATATGCAACAATATTTATTCCGCATAGTTAGGCATTATTATGTCGGAAGGGAGATTTAGGCGGTGATAAGGGAATGGGTGTTCCGGGAGACAAAACGCCTGCCGGGGCCGTTTCGTGGGGTGTTCACATTCTTCGCACTTGTCGGAAAAACGGATCGCCTTACAAGACAAGGGTTTTGGCCTATAAAGAATTTTTATAGCAAAAATATATACGAAAAGACCGGCTTTTCATGGCGAGCAAAGGTGCCGCCGTTCGCGATCTTGCTTCAGCTCCGCGTGGAAGGAACCGTTCATGGGTTGAGCACCTGCACTTTTTCTCCATAGCCCGTAACTTTCAGACCCTGTATACCGCGCACGGTTTGTTCCTTTCACCCTATGCGCCGTAATAATGCCGTAATAATGGTTGCAACACTCATGGTAGTGCCCTATAATGGCATTAGAATGGTTGAAAATCTCATCCGTTCGCTGCTATCGGGACTCATTGCGGCCGAGACCTTCTCTCTCATACTCTACCCGGGGTACGTCGGTCAATCAGGTAATAAGACGAAAGCCTTAAGAATGACACTCCAGGTTGCCCTCACGGCGTTCGTCGTCTTCGGCTTCATGGTATTCGTGGCCGGCTTATTTTTTGGCGGAGGCCTGTGACTAAAGGTCTTCTGTTTGCCCTGCCCTCGGGTTTCATCGCGGCGGTCGCTTCATTTCCCATATTCCACGGAGAGTAGTTGCGTCATTTTTCGGACCGGAAAAGGATTTTCACGCTGGCCTTCGAAGCCGCCCCCCCCGCTGTCTTCATCTTTTTTGCGGCAGCCGGCTTCACACTGCTCAACAAGGCCATTTCATGAGCCGTTGTTTGAGTTATCTTACATCGCCGCGTCTCTCCTTCCAAAACGGCAGATGACGAAATGACCGCGAAGAACGTAAACGGAAGAAGGCAAAGTGTTACGAGATTCGCCGGTGATCGATTATAACCCTTTCGAAGTTACTCCTTGGAGGGCACAATGGATGTCTACATCGTTCGGCATGGGGAAACCCAATGGAACAAGGAGGAGGTATTCCGGGGAAGGAAGGATATTCCCCTCAACGAGGCGGGAAAGAAACAGGCAGAGGGCGCGGGGGCTTATTTCTCCGGTAGGCCCGTCAGCCGGATCGTGTCAAGCCCGCTAACAAGGGCCACGCAGACCGCTGAAGCGATCAGCGGAACTACAGGCGTGCCCATCGAGAAAATGGAGGAGTTCACGGATATCAATTTCGGGATATGGGAAGGCCTGCCGCTTCGGGAGGTGGAAGAACGCTACCCCTCTGATCTTACACTATGGAAAAAATCCCCGGAAAAGTTACGGATAGAGGGCGGAGAGAGCCTCGCGATGGTCAGGGAGCGGATATCGGGCGGATTCGCGAAGCTCGCTTCCGGCGAAGAAGGTGCAATCGCCGTGGTCACCCACAGGGTCATCTGTAAGCTGATGGTGCTGTACTTCTTGAGGATAGGAGATGAACACTTCTGGGATATGAAATTCGATCCGGGGTCAATCACCCTTCTGGAGCGAAGAGATAGTCAGTTCACCCTGGTTTTCAGCAACGAGACATGCCACCTGAAAGAAGAACTTTTGGGCAAGCAACACAGGGACTTCTGACATCCCTGCGGCACAGCCGTTATCTTGCGCCCGTGCTTCCCGTCAGGTCTTGAAGCCCGCCCCGCACTTCATTGATCGTCTTTCGGATATCCCCGCTCTGTCCCGCCGTCCGGGAAAGGAGGGCGTCGATAGTCGCAAGCTCATCCCGCACGTACTTCAGGGCCTGATCCCGAATCTCCTCGATGGCCTTGTTGATCCGGACTTCCCACTGATAGGCCAGACGGGAGAGGTGCATCTGGGCGATTCCGGGAACCTTTTTCAGGAATTGTTTCTCGAAGACGCCTCTGAAAATGAACATGGGGATAAGAAACCAGAGAAGATCGAAATGGAAATCGAAGACCTTGGCGAAGGCCACGTCCGGATGAGTCGGCTCCGGGACACTGGTGTCCCACTCCGCAGGCGTAAGCTTCACTCCGAGAACGGTCTCGATATTCTTGTCGAGAAGATTCCGGAAGAGATCGAGAGAGCGGGAGACGGACATGTAGGTCTTGTTGAGGGTGCCGAAGAAATGGCGATGCTCTTTGCGCGAAAGCTCACCCAGTTCCCTTGTCAGATTTTCTTCGAGCCACTCTTCATATTTCCGCGTCAAGCGCCAGAGACTGCCCTTCCAGGTAGGCATCTCCTCGGTCAGCCTTTCCATAAGCCTTTTGGTAAAGTCGATCCTCCTTATCTCGAGCCGGGCGGCTATCAGCGCCCTGGTCTGGAGCATATTCTCCCTGGCAATGACGAACAGTTCTGAACGGATAAGGTCGTAATTAAGCCTTTCCGTGAGAATGAGGGTTTTCAGGTTTTCGCGGTCCTCGTCGGCCCTTTCCGATGTCTTAAGGGCGATTTCCAGGTACGCGAGAGAACTTTGTGCGAGAGAACCGACCTTGTGTCGAAGGATGTTGATGGATTCAGCACCCCGGTTCCTGGAAAGATCGAGCAGAAGACCCTCGATGCGGCCCTTCAGCAGGTCGGTGCTTACCCGTGTTGAATAAGGATAGACGGGAAGATCCCGATTGATTTCGCGCTGCAGGGTATTTTTAAAAAACCCGATCACCTCTTTCTGCTGGTCATGCGAAAGAAGGTCGACCTTTGTCAAAAGAAGGATGATCTTCGGTGTATACCGGGCAAGTTCGCTAAGAAGGTTGAGGTCGTTATCCGAAAGAGGACGATCGGCGCTGACCGCCACGATTGCCGCTCCCACTTGCGGCAGCCACTCCTGGGAGGTCTCGGTGTTGTACTTGAAGACGCTCCCCAGGCCCGGCGTATCGACGAGGCGCAGTCCCGGGTAGCGGGCGAGGACGGGCAACGCTATGTCCACGACCTCCACGTTCTTCTCGTTCGCCGGGTTCTTCTCTTCAGATATAAACTGCTCGACCTCATCGACAGGCACGTCGACCCTGCCTCCATCGAAACGGGTTACCATGGCACCGGATTTTTCTTCGTAGTGGAGTCGGGTAATGACCGTGGTTACCGGGATGACGCCGACCGGCAAGATGTCTTGCCCGATCAGGCTGTTGATGAACGAGCTCTTCCCTGCCTTGAACTGCCCTAGGATCGCGACATCAATTAGCTGCTCCTGGACGAAGAGACCCTGACAGGCATCGATGTGGCGGCGAAGAGAAACAATATCAAAATGATCGGATGCCTCGCGGATCTTGCCGACGATTAATTGGGCTGTCGATTGAACGGTGTGGGGTCTGTTTGCTTTCTGCTCCATGATGCTCCTCCTGAAAACCCCCGCAGGAGCATCAGCTTTTCATGGTTAGCGCCCTCTGCCGAAGGTATGGTAAGGGTAGGAGTCATTAGCCCCTTGAGGACGGTTGCGGCGAACCCCATCGCCGGTAATAATATACCTATTGGCACCCATAATATCAACAATACATAAGTTCTGTAACATGTGTCTCACCTCCTTTCATCCGAAGATACCGCACGAGCGGACCGCGGCTTCACCTCCTTACCGCAATTATAGTGCGGATCCAGGAACAATCAAGGGCAACAATTCCATCGGCTGTTCTTCGCCGCTTGCAGTATGGAGAATTGGCCGGAAAAAAAGGGGAGCGGCTGAACCGGGGGATACGGATACTCAGCCGTCCCCGCGCCTGCTAAGGGCTCGTCAGAAAATAAATGGGCCATCTGGCTCGTCTTTTTGTCCGCCCGCTTCTTTTTGTCCGCCCGCTTCGTTGCGAAAAGGTCATGTACATCCAGTACATTTGGCCTTTCCGCGCCTCGCCGATCGGCCAAAAATCCTTCACCATCTGACTCATTTATTTCCTTCCGAGCCCTAAAGCTCGGTCCCGGAGGGGATGACGGTGCCTTTGGGGATAACGGTGATGCCGTCGCGTATCCAGTAAAGGTCCCCCTTGAAGTCCCTCACCTCGGGCTTTGCGCGGATGATGACGTTGTCTCCGATCCGCACGTTCTTGTCGATGATGGCGCGTTCGATCACCGAGCCTTTCCCTACGCCAAGAGGAGGAGCCGCATCCCCCCCGGTCGTTTCTCCGGCAAGAAACTGCTCCCCCTCATAGAAGTCTGTACCCAGCATGACTACCTGTTTGAGTTTGCTGCCCTGACGGACCACGTTGCGGAGTCCTATCACCGATTCCTCGATCTTCGCGCCGGATATGAAGACACCTTCCGCAACGAGGGTGTCCCTGATCGTTGATGCCGTAATATGGCTGGGCGGCAGGGAACGGCTTCGGGTACAGAGCGGCCAGTGGTGTGCATACAACCTGAAGGGAGAATGTCGGCTGCCAAGGGCAATGTTTGCATCGAAAAAGGCCTCGATTGTTCCGATATCCTGCCAGTAGTCAAGGAACAGGTACGCAACGACCCTGAGTTTTTGAATTGCTGACTGAAAGATGCCGGCGCCAAAATCGGTGACGGTACTCTCGGCAAGGGTCTCCGAGAGGACTTTCGGCTCAAAAACGTAAATACCGGTGGACGCGAGAACCATTTCATGCAAATCGTTTTCCGGTGCCGAGCCGAGATATGGAGGGACGCGGAACGAATCAATAATGTCGACATCCTGGGGCTTCTCCACATACCGCGATATAAGACCGGAGGGAGAAGCTTCGGCAAGCCCCATCCTCCGGGCGTCTGTCCGGTCCACGGGATGGAGGCAGATTGTAATATCCGCCTGCCTTTCGCGATGAAAGCGGACCAGGTTGGCGTAGTTCATCCGGTAGAGTTGATCGCCGGGCAGGATGAGTATCTGGTCAGACCTATAGTACATGGTGTGGTCGAGGGTGGCGCGAACGGCATCGGCAGGACCCTGGAACCAGTCCTCCCCGGCCTGGGTCTGCTGGGCCGCGAGGATTTCTACGAACCCCTCGGTGAATTGATCGAACTGGTACGTCTGCATGATGTGACGGTGAAGGCTTGTCGAGAGGAACTGCGTGAGAACGAAGATGCGCTTGATCCCCGAATTGATGCAGTTCGATAGGGGGATATCGATGATACGGTATTTCCCCCCGAAGCCAACCGCCGGTTTGGCCCTGTACAGGGTCAGAGGAAGGAGTCTTGAACCCTTCCCCCCTCCAAGAATCACTGCAGTTACCCCTTGCACGTCAATAGCTGGAGTCATGTCGTCCTCCTCCGGGCTTCATTCCCCTCTCTCCCATATCAGCGTGTCCTTCTACATTGTAGCCCCAGTGTGAGAAAAGGACAAAATATTCGTTGACAAGTAAAGTATATGGGT
>JBEKJU010000329.1:0-4145 GCA_050011095.1 Syntrophorhabdales bacterium | reverse complement strand
ATGCAAGAGGTCTTGAATGGTTGCTCCTTCGCGCAAAGACGCCTTCATTCCTTTTTCATGGTCATAGCCCCCGGAAACACGATCTCTTAAGGTACCGAACAGTTTCACACTCACTATAATTGACGTCATATGTTGTGCGGCGGCAACACGCCTTCGCCGTCCGCCGGTCCCGTATCAGCCGCCATGGGCAACCAGCTTTCTCAAAAACTTGGGTTTGTAAGGCCTCAAGGTTCCTACCCTCATACACCCCCGAAGGACCCCCGCCTGGTACGCGAGATGATCGAGCAAATAGTAGAAAAAAAACAAGGGAAAAATGAGTCTCGGCCGCTTCACCGTGTAATCGACCAACGAGGCGAGGGCGAGCATGAAAAGACATAACGGCCGGTATGGGGGGAAGAAAAAACCGAGGGGAAGGAGGAGGACCAGGTAGTAACGGACCACGTGGAACGAAACGAAGTAGGAGAAGGAGACGTAGGTGCGGACCAGGGAGAAGGCTATCTTCCATGGCGCGATGTGCACCCCTGCCCTCCTCGTTCTGACCGTTTTCCTCCCGGCCTCGAAAAGAAGACACCCCGCAGCCACGAAGAGAGGCCACAATGAAAAAGAGACCAGGGCGACGGAAAAGGACAGAAAGGCGAGGGCCGAAAGGGGCGCCACCTGGAACGTCTTTTGCTTCTCCCGATGAAGGGTATAGAGCAGGGCCTCGGAGGACCCGTAATCAGCCCGCCGCTTCATCATCTTCCCAAGCTCGTTTCTATGCCGGTGTCTCACGACCCCCGACGGGGTGTAGAGGAGGTGATAACCCCTGCGCCGCATGCGCCAGCAAAAATCGACGTCTTCCCCCACCGACATCTTCTCGTTGATCCCCCCGGTCTCCCCGTACACGCTTCGGCGGACCAGGAGGTTGCAGGTCGGTGCATATAAGGTCGAGCGGCTGCCGTTATCATAGAGAATGCGGCTGCCCATCTGCAACGGCGAGAAGGCATCCTCGTAACGGTCGAGAGCTGATTTATGGAAGTAGCCGGCCACGCAACCCCCCACCGCCCCGACGCGCTCCCATTGAAAGTAGGGAACGATTTCCCTGAGCCACGTGGGTTCCGCCACACAGTCGCTGTCGATAAACGCAAGGATCTCTGCGCGTGCCTGCGCAACGGCAAGGTTCCTGCAGTACGATTGCCCGCGGCTTTCGATGTTTCTCATAAGCCTGCATGGGAAGGCACGGACAAGATCGGCCGTTCCGTCTCTTGATCCGTCGTCAACGACGATCACCTCTATCCTGCCCTCGCCGTAGTCCTGGCTCGTGACCGAGCGCAGACATTCGGCAAGCTCGCTTGCGCGGTCCCTTGTGGGAATAATGACGGCCACGGTGGGCGCATAGCAGCCACCGGGCGCCGGCCCTATTTCGAGGACCCCCTTCCGGTTGAAATACTCCGAAAGCGCGAATACCTGACCCTCGGTGACGCCGCAGGCGTTCGCGATCTCTTCCAGCGTTCTCGTCCCGTCGCAAAGGCGAAGGATTTTTGCAACGCCTTCGCGTACCCGGATCACGTTCAGGGGAATGTCCGAGACGATGAGAAACGAACCGCCACCCTTCTCGACGCGGATGCCACTTCTTAAGCTATAGAGGAGGGGTATCATGACGAAAAGCGCTCTCACTCCCGGGCATCATACCGAGTTGCCTTCTTCGCCCCATCTTTCCTGTCGCATCAAAGCTCTCCTTGACGTACAACTTCGTACGCTTGCGTCGGCGCATCAAGGCCGCCCGGATACCTTCTCGGTGGGGTCCTTGAATGCAACGCGGTATCAGTCATTCTTTCTTAAGATGGCTCAGCCATCCGTCCTCACGCAGGGTTTGGAACAATTCCTCCGCCACCCGGTCTTCATCGCCGCACACGAGCTTCCCCACCCTCCTCTTCACCGTCCCCTCGATCAATTTTCTGATCCGCAAGAATCCGGGGAGAGCCGAATCCGGGGGTGGAATGAACTTTTGCCTAGGCCTGGGGAAGCGGGGGGATCCGTAAGTCAGCCGCGAGTCCGCCCGTTCGAGCAACTCCCGGTGAAGACCGATGCGGGCGAGGTCAAGGCAGGGAATTTCGCGCAGGGTGGCATCTAGAAGGGCCGGGAGAGAAGCGTAGTCATCGGGCTCTGGGCGGGGTTCCACGCAAGCAGCCAAGGGAGGAGTGATTCTGACTGTCTGGCGGAACCCCTGGGCCAGCCGTGCGGTGGCGATGATGCTCCCCTCCCGCACCCGCATCTCAAGGGCAATGACCGAGCCGATAAAAGGTATCTGCAAATGGGAGGCGAGCAGCACCCCAAGCTGGCCGTTACCCGTATCGCTGCTCCTTGTGCCGGTCAGAAGAAGATCGAAATTGAATATCCGCGCCAGACGGGCGAAGACAAGGGCCTTGCCCTGGACATGGATCTCATCGAGGCCTTCCTCCCAGACACGCACGCCCTCGTCGCACCCCAGCGCGAGACCTTCCCTGATCCAGCGCTCCCCGGAAAGGGGGCCGAGGTGAACAAGGGTTATATGGGTTTCAGGAAGCGTTCTCTTCAGGCCCAGGGCGGACTGCAGGGCCGACCGATCTGCGGGGTTCAGCACCGGCACGGGAAAGCCTATCCTGGCGAGCCCGTCCCCGCGAGGCGCCGGGGCGATCCTTAAGTCCTGAACCTCCTTGATGAATACTAGTATTCTCACACTTCCTCCTAGGTGAGCCGGAAGCGGACGCCAAAGCCGCCTTTCGGGTAATGCCACTCCAGGGCCGCCCTGTCGCAGACGAGGAGACAGGTGCCGCATTCGAGGCAGGCTTCGTAGGCAAAATCGACCCTGCTTCTCTCCGTGTTCCACTGGTAACAGCGGGCCGGGCACATAGTGGTGCAGGCCCTATGGTCGCATCCGAGGCAGGCGTCGCGGTTGATCCTGATATGGGGATCGGACGCTATCCTATAGCTCACCAGCTCGAAAAGATCGTCGATAATCATAGAATCGATCTCCCTCCTTTCACCAGGTCGGCCACGATCTGCCCCATGGGCAGCACCTCCCTGACCGCCTGCCATGCAATGCGGCCAATCGGTTTTCGCGGCTTCCCCTCTGACAGAAATATCTCTTCCATAATCATGCCGACGATCCTCGGGTAGGCAGAGAAAAGGCGGTCGTTATGCATGAGGTCAACCGATTTTTCAAAGGTTTTCATGTCTCTCAGGACAAAGCTTTCCCTGAGCCGGTCCTGATAAAGGGAAAGGTGCCGGGCCGAAAGGTCGCCTTTCGCGAAGGCATCGACGACGGTCTCCGCGGCGAGAAAACCGGAGGTGATGGCCAGGTTCACCCCCTCCTGGTTGAGGCCGTTCGTATAGCAAAGGCCCGCGGCGTCACCTGCGAGGAGCAGACCGTCCATGGAAAGGGGCGGCACCATCCGATAACCGCCTTCGGGCAGCAGATGGGCCGAGTATTCGAGCAATTGCGCCCCCTTGAGCATTCGTCTCACCGGGGCGAGGGAAAGGAACCCCTGGAAGAGGTCATAGGGGGCGACACCGCTTTTCTTGAGGGAATCAAGATGGAATACGAGCCCCGCCGAGAGGGTCTCCGTCTGGGTGTAGATAAAACCGCCGCCACGAACCCCGTGGGTGCAGCCGAGGAATTCATGGGTGGCGCCCTGACGCCGCACGAGGCCGAACCGTTCGTTGATCTTCTCCTCTCCCAGATGGAACAGGGCCTTCACCCCAAGGGCCATGTCCGCGAGCCCTGGGTCCCGCGCAAGCCCCGCCCTCTTCCCGAGGAACGACAGAACGCCGTCGCAGGCAATGGTCACCGGGGCCATAACCTCTCCGGCATCCCTCGCAATCCTTATCCCCGCGATGGCGCTCCCTTTCCACAGGAGGTCCTCGACCAGGCAGCCGGTGAGAAGCGTCACGCCCGCCTCTCGGGCCTTTTCGGCATACCACTTGTCGAAGACCGGCCTGAAAAGGGTATAGCCGCTGTAAGGGGGGCGGTCGAAGCGCTCCGCCTCGAAGGCGAGCGAGGTCGTCGAACCGTCCGCGACGACGGTGAGCACCCTCTTCACCACGTTGCGCTCCCATGGCGCCTGTTCCCAGAAATCGGGAAAGAGATCCCCCGCGATAGGGCAGTGGGGGACCATTCCCCCGAA
>JBEKJU010000328.1:0-4146 GCA_050011095.1 Syntrophorhabdales bacterium | reverse complement strand
CCTGTCAGGGCCGACGTCTGTTAACAGGCCAAAAAGGCTCGGCGGGGAGTACTATCTACAGCATCATCCGCAAGGGACCAACACCGCCGTTTTTGGTACCCGTTTGAGCGGCGCCAACAGCAATGGACCTCGTCTTTCAGGACCTCGTGACGACGCATCGTCCCGACACCGGCAAAGAAGGACTGACCGCGGAGCAGGTGCTTCGCTGCGCCATTTTGAAGCAGTACCGTGTGCTGACGTATGAGGAGGTGGCCTTCCACCTGGAGGGCTCCGATGCCCTCCGGAGCTTTACCCGACTCGAGATGGGCCAGTACCCCTCGAAGTCCATCCTCCAGGAGAACATCAAGGCGATCAAGGAGGAGACCTGGGAGGCCATCCACGGGGGTCAATCAGCTGGCGGGAATGAGTCTATTGAGGGACTTTAACGGAAAAACTGCATTGACCGTCGCTTTCGGACTCAAGGCTCCATCCCTCTTTCCATCCACTCCTTGAGTTTTTGGAGACGACTGTCATTCCAGGCCCCGTCACAAGGCATTTCTTTTGTGGAGAGCCGCCTGTAGATATCCTGGGCATGCATTTTCACGTTTTCATAGGATGACAGGTCGATCCCGATCGGTTTCATGGCCGCTATGTCCTTGTCGCGAAAGAGCGGCCGAATGTCGGCGCCAAAGCTTGGAACACTCATGGGAACCTCCTTCTTTCGTTCGTATCCTTGATCGGGAGACGGGATGGCCGAGGTCGTTCTGCCCGCTGTTTTGACGCGAAACCGGTCCAGGAAGATTGTGACTCCCAAAATCCCCTGGGCGGCGGTGGCAAAGCCAAGGACAAGCCTATAGATGCTTCCTAAGGGATCCCAATCCGCGTGGATAGCGTACAGAGCACTGTAAGATTTCGAGGCGTCACCCGAGGCCAGCTTTCCCGCGCTCATCAACATCCCGGCTATTGCCTGCACAAGCAAGAAACAGGCAATTGAGATTCCCAGACGCCGGTGGATAGTCCTCACCCTTACGAGGTTCATCCCTTCATCCTCGGCCGGCACAAGGTCCGGTACGTTCGGGAACCATAAGACTTACCAGGAGTCATTCCACGACTTTGATCGTTCCCTGCATGCCTTCATGACCGGTTCCGCAGAAATTATCACAATGAAAGGAAAACATGCCTGTCCTGTCCGGGACAAAACGCACCGTGCTCACCTTTCCCGGCTGGATGTCGGTTCGAATCTTCAACTCCGGGCAATTAAACCCGTGCAGCCTGTCCAGTGAGATGAATTCCAACACGACCGGTACGCCCTTCTTTACGGTGATCTCTTTGGGCGAGTATTCGAACCTTTTTGCCGTGATCTTTATTACTTGCTCGTTTTCGGCCGCCATCAGGTAGACGCCAGCGGAAACAATCATGAAAGCCGCCGATAGCAGATAGACCGTTAATCTGCATCTCATAACATTTCTCCTTTCACTGTATATTCGGAAATCGTGTATTGAGGCTCTTTGGCCTTCGCGTGCACACTGCGGAAGCCTATCCCCCTATAGGGTTGGCTTGCGTCCCAGGGGATCGGCTTCTTCACGGGGACCGAACCGGGAGCCGGCAACGGGTACATCAGGCCCTTGGCCGCGTGGTGGTCGATGTGTCCTGTCTTCCTGTGGTGCTCCTGATGGATATGTCCGTAAAAGACTGTTACAGTCGAATAGGGCATGAGCAAATCAATTACCTTCGCCCCATCTCGCGTATACCAATCCCAGTCCGCGTACAGATCGAACAGGGGGCGGTGCGTGAAGACCACGATGGGCGCATCCTTGTCGCGCGGTTTCAGGTCGGCGCTTAACCATTCCAGCTGGGTTTGTCCGATGACCGACTTCGGATCGGAAACGTTGTCCAGGACGATGAAATGGATACCTTTGTGATCGAAGGTATAGTGCGTTTCTCCGAAGAACTCCCTGAACGCCTCCCCCTCGTCCAAACCTGCATCGTGTTCTCCGGGCATGAACCTGACATCCTTGACCCTCAATTCCTTGATAATGTCCCGGAACCCGGCCAGGCGTGTCCTGCGTTCTTTGTCGTCGTCGGTAACGTGCGTCAGGTCTCCGGTGATCATAATGAAGTCCGGTTGCTCCTTGAGGCCGTTGACCGCCGCAACGGCCTTCTTAAGGGTCCCCGTAGAGTCAGGATTTATGGTCGGGTCGGTGAACCCCCAATGTGTATCGGATAATTGAACGAAGAAGAAATCATTCCCCCCGGATGTGGCTGCCCATGCCGAAGGGTACAGCCCGCCCAGATCGGAGGCAAAAACAAGGCCACCGACACCCGCGAGTTTCAGGAAATCCCTTCTATCAATTTTCATGAGTCTCTCCCTCTCATGCAAGGTTTGCCCGGATGCGAAAGCAGCAGTTCCACTCGCAATCTGGAGTTGTCTGTGAAATGGCTAAGGCCAAACAACCTTTCTCTCGTGAATATAATCGAACTATAATCAGTGCCGGCGCCGATGTCCAGGCGGGCGAAATAGTGTCTCCTGCCAAGAATCGTTGTCTCTTCTTGCCACATCGTCCCGTTCCGACCGTGCCAATGTGGGCCCGCGCCGAATCCACTCGGGCGCGATCTGGTGTCTCTTTCGAGGGGCAATCGTTGTTTCGATCAGAGCTTCAGGTCTGAGCAGTAGTATCAGGTGCTGGTTGCAGGGCCGGGAGCACCGTTGAAATCTGGAGCCGGTGAACGGGCCATACATCGCCGATGGCTACCGACACCGGGGGCAATGGGCGCTCCGTACATCTATCCTACTTCAGACCACGCGGCGCGGTCGTTTAGTTCTTTCCACCGCTCCTTGCAATCGGGACGGAATCGCTCCAGGAGCTTCCAGAAGCGTGGGCCGTGGCCCTTGATCCTGAAATGATAAGCTCGTGCAGGATCACGTAATCAAGGCAATCGACGGGCATCTTGATAAGCGAAAGGTTCAGGGTGACCCGTCCTTGCGGGGAGAAGCCGCCCCAGCGCGTTTTAATCGGCCGGATCCGAAGAGGACGCAGGGGGATATCCTTTGACATCTTCCGGTGACAGGCGGCCAGGCGTTCGCAGAAAGCCCGTGAAGAGACATGATTCGCTGTCCGTGGCCGGGCGACAGACGTCTTGCCCTGATTTCGCCTCTACCTCTCGCGCCATCTTATCATCCCTTTGTGAGATGTGTTAGGCTTTACTGAAGAAAGGACGCGGGATATGTATCGATGGAATCCGGAGGATTACTCACAGCACTCGAGTGGGCAGGAAAAATGGGCACGAGAACTCATTTCAAAACTCGAGCTGAAGGGAGACGAGAGGATCCTCGACATCGGCTGCGGAGACGGGAAGGTTACCGCTGAAATCGCCAGTTCTCTGACAGGGGGGAGTGTCCTAGGGGTCGATAGTTCCCTTGAAATGGTCGAGCATGCGAAGAAGACGTTCATGGGAAGATATGACAATCTTGGCTTTCTCTACCTTGATGTGAGAGAGATGGACTTCGAGCCGGAATTCGATATCGTCTTCTCGAATGCCGCCCTACACTGGGTGCATGACCATCTTCTCCTGCTCAAGAGGATCAGACGGGCCTTGAGGCCATCGGGGAAAGTCCTTCTCCAGATGGCCGGGGAGGGAAATGCGGCAGTAATGATGGATTTGGTGAATAAGATGATGCAAAGGGTACCATGGCGTTCCTTCTTTCACGATTTCTCCTTCCCCTATGCATTTTATGGTGCTGAGGAATACAGAAGGCTGGTGAAAACGGCAGGCCTGGTTCCGAAGCGGATCGACCTTATTCCCAAGACCATGCTGCACGAAGGAAAAGAAGGTCTGGCCGCCTGGATTCGCACAACCTGGCTTCCCTACACTCAAAGAGTGCCCGAGGACATGCGAGAAGGGTTTATCGAGGAAATAATCTCTGCTTATGAGACCGAACACGGCATCGACGCGAAAGGATTCTTTGCCGTGGGGATGGTGAGACTTGAAGTGGAGGCAGTCAAGAGGGAGGAAATGGGTGAGTAGAGCTTCCTGTAATCGCTTTTTTTTAATTCTTTTCCACCATGCGCTATTACATCTGGCAATCGCACATTAGTATAGCCCGGGACACCCGCCGTGGGCCTCTTATGCACAGGATCGTTGTCACGGTCAAGATTATTGACAAGT
>JBEKJU010000327.1:0-5146 GCA_050011095.1 Syntrophorhabdales bacterium | reverse complement strand
CTCAACGGGCCAAAGAAAACACCCGTCAAAGCAGCAACAAAGGCTCCCGCCAAAAAGCCCGCCAAGAAAAAGTGAGTCTCCGCAAAGGGGCCTTCCGGTAATTCCGTGAAGGCCCTTACTTATCCCTAGGGGCCGGACATAGTGCCTGCCGGGGTTCAGCGCCTGGCCGATGCAGGCTTTGCGAGGCCTGCCATGTGCGGGCTCAGGAAAGCCGGCTGCCCGCGGGATTCCGGCAATCGACCTTCCTCCTGTCGTTCTGAACACAAGAACCCCAAGCCCTTTGTCTGGGCCAGGAAAGTGGGAAGATATCTGCAAGATATCATTGAGGAGGGCACGTACAGAAGGCGCCGGACGAGCGAGACGCCCTATCACCTCATGAAAAATCTTCTTCTTCGTCAGGCCTCGCTGAATCGCAGCACGGGCTTGATCGCGTCGCCTTTCCGGGAATCGGCAACGGCCCTGTTTATTTCCCTGAAGTCATAAAAGCTGACGAGGCGGTCAAAGGGGAATCGACCTTCCCGGTACAACTCGATCAGCTTCGGGATAAAGCGTTGCGGCATTGCGTCGCCCTGAATAATGCCGATGACTTTCTTTCCTCCCGGTAGGCGGTTCCGATCCGCCCGGTTCGGCAATGAGCGCCACCGTGCCTTTCAGCTTCACTACGTCAACGGCGAGCCTGTACATGTTTCGATCGCCCGTGATCTCCAGCACGTAATCGACACCCTGACCCGCGATACGGGCGAGGCTCTCGGGGACATCCTGGCGGTGACTGTCGATTACGTGGGTGGCGCCCAACTGCAGGGCAAGTTCGAGACGCCGGGGGGTCTTGTCCACGCCGATAATGGGTTCGGCGCCCACGATGCGGGCGGCCATAACGGCACCGAGACCGACCGACCCGGTTCCGAAGACCGCGATGCTCGCCCCCTTCGGGGCTTTCAGGGAGTTCATCACCGTGCCGGCCCCTGTCTGGAGGCCGCAGCCGAGGGGGGGGCGAGAAGAGGCAGGTCCACATCCGTTGAAACCTTCACTATGTTGCGCCCGGTAGCCAGGGCGTGGGTCGCAAAGGAGGACTGGCCAAAAAAATGGCTCCTCACGCCGCTTAGTGCATAGGCACTGCTGCCATCCAGGCGCGCAAAGCCGAGGTTCAGGTCGTAAAAGTGATCGCAGCCGGACGGGTGACCTCTCCGGCACTCGGCCGCACTGACCGCACGACTGATACGAGAGTATGACATGATCGCCCCGCTTTATACCCTTGACGTCCTTGCCGACCACTTCCGCCACGCCCGCACCCTCATGACCTAGCACCACCGGGTCCCCGTCCGGATCGTCCATGAAGTCGATATCGGTGCGGCAGATGCCCGCGGAGACGATGCGCACGAGGACCTTGTCATCCCGCGGGCCTTCAATCTCCAGGGATTCGATCTTCAGGGGACCGCCTCCGGTCCGGAGGACTGCCGCCTGGATCGTGTAGATTTCGACGCGTGAAAGATGACGCACTGGCCTATCTCCGGGAGTGTCTTTTAGCATCCTTACCAAGGGGCATGTGCAAGCCCGCATCGGTTGAAGAAAGGGTCAAGAAGGACAGCGAACTACCGTTCATTCCTATCCGGGCGACCCGCTTGCGCGCACTACCCCCCCGCGCATTTAGGCGGGGAGCTTCAATTGCCTGAGCTACCCTTAGGGTTTTGGGGCAGCGCCGAGGGCCTCGATGATCTCCCGCATATGGTCGACGTGGAAGGTGAGGTGATACTCGCCGATCCCCTCAACGAAGGCCTCCAGGGTCGGATACTCGCCAAGGGGCGATTCCTTGAGTGCGGGGATATGGGCCTTCCGGCCGAGCTGCCCCGGCGTCAGACCGGCGACAAAATCAGCGAGTTGATTGTATCTCCTGTCGAACTCCTGGAGCAACTCGGCAAAAGTCATCTGCGCCCGCGTACCAGTGAAGAAGGGATTTCCCGGCTCAAGGTCAAGCTCAGGGGCGTCTTGCTCGACGAATAACCGACAGGCGGTCACAGGACCCATTCCCTCTTCAGGGCCGCAAAGATGGGAGACGATCTCCTTTGGTGACCATCGCCCAACCGGAGCGCGAGACGCGGTCCGTTCGTCGAGTCCCGCGCACAGCCTCTTGAACTCCTCGGCCTTTCGACGTACTGTTTGTGCGAGCTGTGTGGCCTCCATGGCTTCCTCCTTATTTAATGTCCGGCCTTAAGACCGGGTGGTCTTCGGGGCGGCAATCTCTGTCTCTGCGCGACGCCCTTCGGGGTTCCCTCTGCCACGAGCTTTCGCTTGCCGCTCACGCTAAAACGGGGCGCGGGCAGACGAACTACCCGGTATCTAATGGGATGTTCTATAACTCTATTATAAGGTGTTGCCGCCTCGCGTGCCGCACTTCTGACACGCCTCTGTATGCCGGATGGGAGTGGCGCCGCCTTTCCCTTGAATTTTTTTGTGGTGCAAGGGGCGAGGAAGATTGTTTAGAGGGGGATATTGCCTGCGCCCCGCCTGATGGAAAAGAGAAAAGGGGGTGACGGAAAACAGCCTCCGGCCACGAGATGGGAAGTTTTCTTTGCCTTCCGGGTCAATGCCGCGTCGTTCGACGGGAGAGAGGCGAGATTGTCCAGATCGGCACCGGAAAACCCGTCTGACCGACGAGAGCGGTATGCGCACTATTATCCCGAGAGTCTCAGGTCGAGCGTCGAGGTTTTGGACCGCTGCTGCACTTCTGTTACAATCAGTCGTGAAAAGTTGACACTATCTGCAAAACCGCATAAAATAAGGCAGGCCGAAGTGGTGGAACAGGCAGACGCGCCGGACTCAAAACTCTAAAGGAAGGTTTTTTAGAAGTCGGGTTCCGGCTTGGATATTTCTGGAATCCGTTGAGAAATAAGGGGAAATAGGCTTTCCATCCTTTACGGCCTTTTCGATCCTTTGGGGTCGTTTAGGATCTCTTCTGCTACAATTCTGCTACACTATCCATCGTCATTCTGGAACCCGGTGGTTCTCTACGGCCCCGCGAGTTCTATCGACTGGTTTTCCGCTTCTGTCCGGGTCCTCTCCAGGAGCGCATCTTTGAAGCTGTTAGCGGCCACCAGAATACCCTCACAACTGGCTGCCCTCACCCTCGCACAGACGAGGTGATCTCTCTGCCCCTGCCCCGGCCGGGCGTCTGCCCGTCGTGGGCCTGGAAGCCTCCGGTACCCGTGTCCAGCCGGCCGTCCGGATTACGCCAGAACGACCGAGGCCCAGGTACGAACACTTGTCCCGGCAATGTTCATAGAATCGTCCATGCCGAGAAGTCAAGCCGCCACCTACCACTCGTTGACCGGAGCAAATCCCAAAAAGTGAGGATTTACGTCTGAAAGAGACTAACGGTGCGGGTCAACGGGAGCCAGTTTTTTTTTCGGCGATCCGCTGCAATCGGTTAGGTGCTGTGCCTCTCATCCCGTGATGCTCTTCAACCCATGTTCGAGGCGCTCAAGTCCACCTCGAAGTCATCGACGCTGATCTTTTTTGCTTACGGTGTACCTTGCATGCACTCCTTTGGATCAATGACCCCCAGGCTCTTGACAATCTTGAAATTACCTTTGTTTGCCTGCGCAATGTACATGTTCATTCGAACGTGATGCTGACCGGGCACCATTTCAGCCGGACCACCCGGCCCCTCAGCGATTTTTGCGTGGTCCAGTGCCTTGATGACATCTTCCTGCTTGAGCGAGCCCGCCTCTTTCACAGCAGCCTTCCAGAGCCTCAGACCTCGGTACAGGCCTGAACACGCACTGCCAGCAGTGAACCTGGCACTGCCTGGATAGAGCTTGTCGTACTGATTGAGAAGTTCCTTACTGAATGGATCGCTGACGTTCTGGTAGTAGTCGAGGCAACTGTACAGACCCTCCATGTGTGCGGCTGGCGCAAAGTTCAGCATGTTCTCGTCGAAGTACGTGCAGACTAGTGTCACGTCATCCTTGTAATGTCGTATAATCCGAAATAAAATGTCCCTGTGACATTCAATTCCGCCGCAGTGACGCTCGGAAAGGAAGAAAGAAGTACCCTGGAAACCATTATCCAGAAAGGGAGCCATAGGTCTCAGAAGGTCCTGAACGCATTGGTTTTGCTCAATTGTGATGAAGGGGCGTTCCAGGAACAGCGGATGAAGAATGGGGATGTGGCCACAGTACTCAGGATCAGTATGCGGAAGATAGATCGGGTCAAGAGACGATTTGTGGAGGACGGTTTTGAAATCGCCCTCACGGGTCACAAAGCGGAGCGGGTCTATGAGAAGAAGGCTGACGGCGACTTCGAGGCACATCTGGTCGCTTTAAGCTGTAGCGAACCACCGGAAGGCTTCGCGCGCTGGTCGTTGCGTCTTCTGGCGGACCGGGCTGTGGAACTTCGTTATATTGACAGCATTTCCTATGAAACGATTCGTCGGGTTTTAAAAAAACGAAATAAAACCGTGGAGAAAGCAAGGATGGGTCATCCCTCCCGAGGGCAACGGTGATTTCGTTGCTGCCATGGAACAAGTGCTCGATGTCTACAAACGTCCGTATGATCCTGAACACCAGGTTGTCTGCATGGACGAAACGCCCCGGCAGCTTATTAAAGAAACACGTACGCCTATCCCTGCGGCGGCCGGGCGCCTTGAACGTCATGACTACGAGTATGAACGGTGTGGGGTCTTCACTGTGTTCATGGCCAACGAGCCCTTGGCGGGAAAACGGACGACGAAGGTGAGCGAGCGCAAGACCAAATCTGACTGGGCTGCTTTTATTCGCCAGCTTGAGGAGCAGTATCCATACGCCGGGAAGATCACCCTCGTCATGGACAATCTGAGCACCCACAAGGCGGGCTCGTTGTATGAAGCCTTCCCTCCGGAAGAGGCCAAGCGCATCCGGGACCGCTTCGAATTCGTCTATACCCCCAAACACGGCAGCTGGCTCAACATGGCAGAGATTGAATTGAACGTGTTGATCGGCCAGTGCTTGAACCGCAGAATGGATTCTCTATCACAGGTTGAAACGGCCGTGTCAGCCTGGCAGACACGTCGCGACAACCTCAACGCGAAGGTAAGCTGGCACTTCACGACACAGGATGCTCGGGTGAGGTTGCGCCGTCTTTATCCGACATTAGAGCAGTGACGTGACACTAG
>JBEKJU010000326.1:0-4170 GCA_050011095.1 Syntrophorhabdales bacterium | reverse complement strand
TCGGCGAAGGAGAGCGAGTATCTTCTGAGAAAGGAAATGAGCACCATGTTCCCTGAGGATTTCGCGAGAAATATATAATTTACCAGGAGGTAGCGTTCTATGAGTATGTCGAGATTTCTTTTTACGTCGGAATCTGTTACCGAGGGGCATCCTGACAAGGTTGCGGACCAGATATCGGATGCGGTGCTCGACGCTATTATTGCGCAGGACAAGAGGGCGAGGGTAGCCTGCGAGACGCTCGTTACGACGGGGCTTGCCCTTGTGGGAGGCGAGATCACGACGAGTTGCTACGTCCACGTCCCCGATATCGTCAGGAAGACGATCAGGAGTATAGGTTACACCAACTCCTCCATGGGGTTCGACTGGGAGACGTGTGCGGTCCTTACCGCCATAGACGAGCAGTCGCCCGATATCGCGATGGGTGTCAACGAGACGGACGACCGCGAGCAGGGGGCGGGAGACCAGGGCCTGATGTTCGGCTATGCCTGCAACGAAACCGTCGAATATATGCCCATGACGATCATGTTCGCCCATCAGCTCGTAAAGAGGCTGGCGGACGTTAGGAAGGATGAGACGCTCCCCTTCCTCCGGCCCGACGGCAAGAGCCAGGTGACCATCGAATACGTGGACAGGGTGCCGGTGAGGGTTGACGCCGTCGTCATCGCGGCGCAGCATAACCCCGAGGTAAGCGCCTCCGCCGTACGGGAGGGGGTTATCTCGGAGGTGATTAACAAAGTGATACCCGCCGAGCTGATGGACAAGAAGACGAAGATCTATGTCAACTCCACGGGGCGGTTCGTCGTTGGTGGGCCGAAGGGAGACTGCGGCATGACGGGCCGCAAGATAATCGTCGATACCTACGGCGGCGTGGGCAGCCACGGCGGCGGGGCCTTCTCGGGGAAAGACCCCTCCAAGGTTGACAGGAGCGCCTCCTACATGGCGCGCTACGTCGCGAAGAACATCGTTGCCGCCGGGCTCGCGGAGAGGGTCGAGGTGCAACTCGCGTACACCATAGGGGTGGCCCGGCCCGTGTCGGTAAACGTCGATACGCAGGGGACCGCGAAGATCAGTCCGGACAGGATCGCGGAGATCATCGTGGAGCTTTTTGACCTCCGGCCGAAAAGCATCATCGAAAGGCTCGATCTTCTGAGGCCCATATACCGGAAGACCGCGTGCTGCGGCCACTTCGGCAGGAACGACCCCGATTTTTCGTGGGAAAAAATCGACATGGTGGACGAGATCAGGAAAGCGGCGGGTATTTAATAGCGCCTCTCATTCAAAGGCCCGCACCCAAAGTATACCGGGCGGCGACGGGGAGACAAAGAAGAGGTATTGTTGCTTCCGGTCCTTCCTTTTTATGAGGGGGAGGCTCCACGGACTTTGCTCACGGAGGAGGCGACCGGGTACCCGCGTGCGGGTGTCGACCGGGTATTTTTTCGTTTCCGGTTCATCCTTTTTATGAGGGGGAGGACTCCGTGAGCTTTGCTCACGGAGGGGGCGACGCAAGCCCCAATAATAGCACCTAGGAGGCGAAATGGATTACGACGTGAAGGATATAGAGGCCGCCGATGCCGGGCGGGACAAGATAGAATGGGCTGAGCGGAGGATGCCCGTGCTCCGGCTCCTGCGGGAGAGATTTGAGAAGGAGAAGCCCCTTTCGGGGGCGCGCATCTCGTGCTGCCTCCATGTGACGACGGAGACGGCGAACCTTGCCGCCACCCTGAAGGCCGGGGGCGCCGAGGTGCTTGTATGCGCCTCGAACCCCTTGAGCACCCAGGACGACGTGGCGGCAAGCATCGTGAAACATGTGGGCGTGCCCGTCTTCGCCATCAAGGGCGAGAATGAGGACCAGTACTACGAGCACATCATGAAGGCCCTCGCCTTCATGCCGAACGTCACGATGGACGACGGAGCCGACCTGGTCGGCGCGCTCCACATGATCGCCTTCGGGCGGTACGAGGGACTCCATCCTAGGGTTAAAGACTGGGTCACGAAACTTGCGCCCGACCGGAAAAAGGCGTTGATGGAAGGGGTGATAGGGAGTTCAGAGGAGACGACCACAGGGGTGATCCGGCTGAAGAGCATGGAGAAGGAAGGGGTGCTTAAGTTTCCCGTCATAGCCGTGAACGACGCCTCCACGAAGCACATGTTCGATAACCGCTACGGAACGGGCCAGAGCACCCTGGACGGGATACTCCGGGCAACGAACATGCTCGTCGCGGGGTCGCGCTTTGTTGTGGCGGGATACGGGTGGTGCGGCAAGGGTGTGGCCATGAGGGCCAAGGGGCTTGGGGCCCGCGTCGTCGTGACTGAGGTTGACCCCCTGCGGGCGTTGGAGGCGCTCATGGACGGCTTCGAGGTGATGGAGATGGCGCAGGCGGCCAGGACGGGGGACATATTCGTCACGGTGACGGGCGACATCCATGTGCTCAGAAAAGAGCATTTCGAGCGGATGAAGGACGGCGCCATTGTCTGCAACTCGGGCCACTTCAACGTGGAGGTCGACATAAGCGCCCTTGAGGCGATGAAGACGGGAAAAAGGAAGCTCAGGCCCTTCCTCGAGGAATATACGATCGATGGGGGCAAGAAAATCATTCTCCTTGGAGAGGGGAGGCTCATCAACCTTGCCGCTGCCGAAGGCCACCCTTCGGAGGTGATGGATATGAGCTTCGCGAACCAGTCCCTCGTCGCCGAATACGTGTGGAAGAAGGGAAAAGGCCTGGAAAAGAAGGTCTACGGCGTGCCGGCGGAGATAGACAAGCAGGTGGCGATGCTGAAGCTGCGGACGAGAGGCGTCGACATAGACAGGCTGACGAGGGAACAGCAGAAGTATCTTTCGTCATGGGAGATGGGGACATAAGAGGGGATGTCCGTTGAAAAGAGGCAAGAGAAAGACGCGGCGCCGACGGGGAAGCCGGACGAGCGCGTGCGTCAGGAGGCCGGGTTGACGATGGACGCGCCCATGATCGCCGATGTACAGGCAATGCTTTTTGATTTCGAGGGGACCCTGGTCGATTTTCAGTGGAAGCTCTCCGAAGCGGTCGAGGAGGCCCTCCAGGCGCTTCTGGACATGGGTTTCGCCAGGGACCGGATCCGGAGCAGGAAGTATTCCACCCTTCTGTTGGAGGCCACGCAGATGGCGGCCGAATTCGGCTTGCAGCCGGATCAGGTGAGGGAGAGGATCGGCGGTGTCTATGACCGTTATGACGAGGATGCCCTGACGCGCTGGAGTCTACGGCCAGGGGTGAAAGATTTCCTTCAGGCGATGAAAAAAAGGGGCGTTCGCGCCGGACTTGTCAGCAACATCGGGGGCAGGACCCTGTTCAGGGCCCTGTCAAAGCTAGGTCTGGAAGGGTTTTTCGAGGTTGCGCTGAGCCGTAACGATGTGGTGAACCTCAAACCCAGCCCTGACGGAATGAACCTGGCGCTCGAGAGAATGGGCGTAAGAAGGGAAGGCAGCATGTTCCTGGGTGATAGCCTGGACGACATACACGGCGCGAGAAATGCGGGACTCCGGGTGATGATCATCGCGGAAGGGGAGAACCTCAAGGAAGAGATCCTGAGGGCAGGGCCGGACCACGTGATCCAGGGCTACGAGGAGTTGCTCCGCATCATGTGAAGGCCGGCCGCGCATCCACTTGCCGCACGGTTTTATCCTCCCTCACCTGCTTTTGCCCCTCGCGAGCGAGGCGAACACACCGGCAAAACAGCAAAAGGCAAATATGGTAAAGGCCGTTCTCGTGCTCCGGAGGAAGAGGCCGTAGTACGACGGTTGGATCATCACGCCCGAGAGGTGAAACAGGGAGAGCGTCACCATCACGACCCCCATGCTGAACATCTGTCCCGTCACCCGCATGGTCGCGAGTATCCCCGACGCCACGCCGAGGTGCTTCTTGTCCGTGGCGCCCATGATGGCATTCGTATTCGGGGAAGAGAAGAGGGCAAACCCTAAACCGAGGAGCATCAGGTTCGCGATCACGGAAAGAAGATGCGTCTCCTCGCGCAGGAACGAGAAAAAGGCGAGGCCCACGACAGTGAGGACCATGCCCGCGGATGCCACGACCCGCGGTTCGATCCTGTCGGACAGCCGCCCGGCGAGGGGCGAGAAAAGGGCCTGTGTCAGGGGTTGCGACACGAGGACCATGCCCGCGTGCTGGGCGGTGAATCCTT
>JBEKJU010000325.1:0-5285 GCA_050011095.1 Syntrophorhabdales bacterium | reverse complement strand
GCATGAATGAGTGGTCCTTGAATCTCTCCATGCAGTTTTGTCTTGAAACTCGGCCCATAAAATGGGATGCTAAAGGGGCTTCGATGGGGGCTTCGACTACACTTCCCTTTATCTTTTCAGGATTTCCCTCTCTAAGCTAAATCGATTGGCCTCTGGAGTCGTCTTGTGTACTTAGCCCCGGTCCTGCCGTCATTGACTATAAAGGAAAAACATATCCGCGTGCCCATAGTGCAGGGCGGGATGGGCATCGGCGTCTCCCTTTCCCCCCTTGCGGCCGGCGTCGCCCGGGAAGGGGGACTCGGCATCGTGTCGAGCGCCGGCCTCGACAGGCTGGTGTCCCGGCGGCTGAAAAAAAGGATGGGCACGTACGAGGCGGTGCGTGAGGAGATGTCGCGGGCCAAGGACGAAGGCGGGGCCAGCGGCATCAATATCATGGTCGCCATCTCCAGGGACTATGAGGAGACCGTAAGGGCGGCCATAGACGCGAAGGTCGATGTGATAATATCCGGCGGCGGTCTGCCTCTGGCCCTTCCCGGAATCAAACCGCCGGGGCACACCGCGCTCGTTCCGATTGTCTCTTCCGCCCGCGCGCTCTCCCTCATTTGCAGGAAATGGGAAAGGCACGGGTACAGGCCCGATGCGGTCGTCCTCGAAGGACCGCTGGCGGGCGGACACCTCGGGTTCAAGTTCGACGAAATATCCCTGGAATCGAACAGACTGGAAAACCTGTTGCCACCGGTCAAGGAAATGGCGATGAAATGGGGCGACTTCCCGGTTATCGTCGCCGGCGGGATCTATTCCCACGATGATATTGTCCGTTTCCTGCGTCTCGGGGCCGACGGCGTCCAGTTGGGCACCCGTTTCCTCGCCACGGAGGAGAGCAGCGCGTCCGCGGCGTACAAGCAGGCTGTCGTGGATGCGGAAAGGGAAGATATCATCGTTTCGCGAAAACCCGGCTCCCCCTGCGGCCTGCCTTTCAGGATCCTGCGGCGCGCCCCCATGTTCGTGACCGCGAAGAACGGGCAGCGCCGTCCGCATTGCGACAAGGGCTACCTGCTGCAGAAAGACGGACACGGAAATTTCCTCGGATGTCCCGCCGACAGTGACAAAAGCACCGATTATTTCTGCATATGCAACGGTCTTCTCAGCTCGGCGGGCTATAATCCGCATGAGGAAGAGCCTTTGTATACGGTGGGCGTGAACGGTTACAAGGTCGACAGGGTGCTGACGGTCAAGGAGCTGATGGACGAGCTGACAGGCGCCCAGGAGGCCGCGCGGGTGCAAAGCGGACCGTAAACGCCCGCGCCGGGTGCGCCTGACGGCGCCTTCGAGGGCCCTGCCTTTTTTTCTCCCGACATAAGGGCTCGTCAGAAAATAAATGGGCCATCTGGCTCGTCTTTTTGTCCGCCCGCTTCGTTGCGAAAAGGTCATGTACATCCAGTACATTTGGCCTTTCCGCGCCTCACCGATCGGCCAAAAATCCTTCGCCATCTGACTCATTTATTTCCTTCTGAGCCCTTATGGTAAATGGATGACAAGGCTATACGGCTGATGCCGGATGGAGGTGTTCGAGAAAAAATCGAGGAGGGTTTGTCATGAACCTGGTCCAAAGAGCGAAGGCGATCACTTTTCAGCCGAAACAGACGTGGGAAGAAATCAAGGACGAACAGACAACGGTTGGGCAGCTCTATTCCTCCTATGCGGCGCTGCTGGCCCTCATCCCCGCCATCGCGGGTTTTATCGGTCTCTCCGTGGTCGGCGTGAGCCTGCCCTTCTTCGGGACGTTCCGGCAGCCTGTCCTGAACGGCCTCATGCACGCCGTAATCTCCTATGTCCTGTCGCTCGTGGGCCTCTATATCGCCGCCTTTATCACGAACGCCCTCGCCCCCACCTTCAAGCTCAAGGCAGGACATCACGGCCGCCATGAAGGTTGTCGTCTTCTCGTACACGCCCGTATGGATCGCAAGCATCCTGCTCATCGCGCCCTCCCTCGGCCTGCTCGTCACGCTCATGAGCCTCTACTCGCTCTATCTCTTCTATCTCGGCCTTCCCGTCCTCATGGAGACGCCGGCGGAGAAGCGGCTTGTCTATTTCGGGGTCGTCGTGCTCGTCACCATCATCGTCGCGGTGATAATGGGCCTCCTCTCGGGGCTTGCCCTGGGCTCCGCCCATATGGCGATGACATCGCCCATGTTCGACCACTAGGGGCACTAGAGCCAGCGGCCGATGAGGTTCGAGAAAAACTCCTTGACCCGCTCGGAAATGGGCCTCTGACGCCACAATTCCTGGAGGATCTCCGTCGATTGCGCGAGGTCCTGCTCGAAGGCCGCCTCCATCTCGCGGGCGAACGGGGCCCCGAGGACAACGGCGTTCACCTCGTCGTTGGTCGCGAGGCTCCAGGACTCAAGGTTCGTCGTGCCCACGGTCGACCAGACACCGTCGATTACGGCCGTCTTCGCGTGGAGGATCGCCCCCGACCGCTCGTAGAGGCGGACACCGGAGTCCAGAATCCCGCTGTAGCGCCACCTCCCCGCCTGCCGCACGACGCCGTGGTCCGTGATCCCCGGCAGGATGATCCTCACGTCCACGCCCCGGCGCGCCGCGCCCGTGAGGGCCCCTATCATCTGCTCGTCGGGCGAGAAATAGGACTGGGTTATGTGGACCGACTTCCGCGCGTGGGCGATGGCGGACAGATACATGACGTAGGTCGTCCTGTTCATGGGGCCGGGCGTGCTGTCGATCACCTGCACCAGCTCGTCGCCCTTATCTCCCACGTCGGGAAAATACCTGCCCCCGGAGAGTTCCGCCCCGTTCTGCCGCGACCACGTGGCGAGGAACACCCTTTGAAACTCCGCCGCCGCCGGCCCCTCGATCATGATATGGGTGTCGCGCCAGAACCCCTCGGGCGGCGAGACCCTGTCTTCCGGCCGCCGGCTCTTCCGATAGGCGCTCCCGATATTGATGCCCCCCGTGAAGGCGACGCTACCGTCCACGATGAGGAGCTTCCTGTGGGTCCGGCGGAGGACCTCCCTTCCCCCCATGATGCCGCGCGGGGTCACGGGGTTGAATTCGAGGGTCTTCACCCCCGCCTGCCTGAGCCGGCTGAAGAATGACCGGGGCGTCCTCCTGCATCCGAACCCGTCGTAGATGAGGTTGACTGTCACGCCCTCCGACCGCTTCTTCACAAGGAGGTCCGCGAAGCGGCGTCCCATCTCGTCGTCGTGAAAGATGTACGTCTCGAGGTTGATGTAGTCTTTCGCTGCGCCGATGGCTTTCAGCATGGCGGCGAACGCCGCGTCCCCGTCGCCGAGCAGGGTGGCCCTGTTCCCGCACGAGATGGGACCCGCGCCCATGGCCTCCATGACGCAGAAATGGCCGGCGAGGACGTCCGCCTCCCCGGCGTCCCCCACCACCGATACCAGAACGGCCCTTCCCTCCTCCGCGGGCAGCCTCTGCTGCATCCGCACGACCGTGGGGCTGCACCCGCCGCCGTGGAACATCCCGATCACGCCGCGGGCATCGGGCAGCGTCGCGGCGCAGCCCGGCGCGAGGAGGCACGTGAGCGTCGCGAGAATGAAGGAGCGGAGGCGAAGAATGACCGTCATCGGTGCCCGCCCTTCCCCTGGAGAAGGTCGCTCAGCTCGTCCAGCTCCCGCTTCATCACCTTGAGCCTCGCCGCGCACGCCGCCCTGATGTCCTTGTCTTTTTCGTCCATGGAGATGTTGTCGCACGCCACCAGTAGGTTCTGGTAGGCATCCATTTTCTCGCCCAGCTCATCGAAGATATGCTCTTCCTCCTGCATCTTCTCTTTTAGCTGCCGCTCGAACTCCGAGGGCGCCCTGGCCGGCACGGTGGTCGTCGCCGTCTCCTTAGGCGCCCGGCGCGGCGGCGACGCGCAGCCCGCGACGACAAGGCCGGCGATGAGGGACAAAAGAAAGGCGCTTCTCGCCATCTTCACCATAGTATCAATTAATAGCAGGATTTCGCGACGATTTCAAAAGGCAGCGTATCATATCTTGTGTCAGAGGTAGAAGATCGGGTACCTTCCTTAAAAAGAACGACCAATTCTTCAATAAGGAGGAGGTACCCGATGGAACAGCAGATTGTCATCAAGAATCTACCAGAGGCGTTGAACGTGGTCAAGGAAATGAATCTCACCTCCGATGACGAGTGGAGCGGCGAGTACCGGAACGCAGCTCGAAGCACAGTTGCCAGGGTCCTGAAGGACCAGATGGGGGAGCGCGTTGCGGGCCATCTGTCCTGGGCTTACAACAAAGGGATCCCCGACAGGAGGAACGGCAGCTACCTCCGCCACGTCCTCACCGAGCTCGGCAACGTTATCCTCACTGTACCAAGAACGAGGCTCTTCAGCCCCAAGGGCGTTGTCGCTGCCTACGTCCGGCGGACGAAAGAGGTCGATCAGCTTATCCTCACCTGCTTCCTTTTGGGCCTGTCGACAAGGAAGGTCGGCATTGCTCTCTTGTCCATTCTCGGAGAAAGGATCAGCCCCCAAACCGTGAGCAGGGTGGCTAGTACGCTGGATGAGGCGGTAAAAGCCTTTCACCGAAGACGCATCACCCGTCCGTTTCGGGCTCTCATCCTCGACGGGATAGTGATAAAAAGGAAGACGGGGGCAGGAACACTCAAACGCCCGGTACTCGTCGCCCTGGGCATCCGGGAGGACGGCAAGAAGGAGGTGATCGACTTTCGTCTTGCCAGGTCCGAAAGTGGACCGGAATGGAGCATATTCCTCACCGGTCTCATCAACCGGGGACTTGTGGCGCCCGAGGTGATCTGTGCGGACGGGGGCGAGGGACTGATCTCCATCCTTCCCGAGGTCTATCCTAATATCCCCCTTCAACGGTGCTGGGCGCATAAGGTGCGGAACATCCTCGATAAGGTGCCGAGGAAGAAACAGACCGCAGTCAAGAAAGGTCTGAGGAAGATCTACGATGCGAGTAGACTTGCCGAGGCGCAGAAAGCTGCAAGCCGCTGGGCAAAGTCGTGGATCGGGAAGTACCCGAAAGCCGTCAAGTGCTTACAGGCAGACCTTGAGGACTTGCTGACCTGCTTCCAGTTCACCGATCCTGACTTCCGAAAGACAATCAGGACGACTAATGCCATCGAGCGGCGGTTCCGGGAGGTAAGAAGGAGAACGAGACCCATGGGGGTATTCAGCAACAGAACGAGCGTTGAGAGGATACTCTATGCGGTATTCATGTACGAGAACATAAACCTGGGAGTGTACCCGGTCTTTGTCCTGACACAAAAGCCTTGACGTTAGC
>JBEKJU010000324.1:0-4179 GCA_050011095.1 Syntrophorhabdales bacterium | reverse complement strand
CGCTTGAGGTATGAGGCAAGGTCCTCTTCGTCCCTGAGCGTGGCTCCGGGGTGAGAGCTTATGAAGTAGTTGACCAGGTAGACGTCTTTTCCCGTCTTCTCCCGCAATTCCCGGAAGCGCTGCACGAAGTGTTCGTACACATGAAAATCAGGCTTGTTCATGATCCTGAGCACGCGGTTTACCGAATGTTCCGGCGCCACCTTCATCTGACCGCCCACATGATGCCGGCATATGTGCTCAAGATAGTCACCCGCCTCTTCCTGGACGAGCAGGTCGTACCGGAGGCCGCTCTCTATGAACATATGCTTCACCTTGGGCAGGTTCAGGATCGCGCGGTAGAGGCGTATGGCGTCGCCAAGCCCAAGCTTGAGAGCCTTGCACTTTTCAGGTACAAGACAGTCCCGATCTTCACAGCCGCCCTCCTTTGCCCACCGGGCGCACCGGCCCCGATAAAGATTGACAGTCGGCCCGCCCACGTCCGTAATCGTTCCCTTGAATCCTTTCATCTCGGAAACCGCTCGCGCTTCCTCCAAGACTGATTCGACGCTCCTCGATTGGACGATCCTTCCCTGATGCATGGACAGAGAACAGAAACTGCACGAACCGCAGCAGCCCCGGTGCGACACAATAGAAAACCTGGTCGTCTCGAAACCCGGAACACCGCCCTTCTTTTCATAAGAGGGATGAGGCATCCTCGAGTAGGAAAGACGATAGATCGCATCAAGCTCATGTTCAGTGAGAGGCTTGGCAGGTGGATACTGCACCACGAAGCGGTCACCGTGTCGTTGCAACAAGGTTTTTCCCCGGAAAGGATTCTGGTTTTGTGCGATGAGCATGAAAGCTCTATTGAAGGCATCCTTGTTATCCCTGACCTCTTCATAAGAGGGAATCTCCAGGGATTCCGTCGGGAACCCCGAAGTCCCTTGTACAACGACGGTGCCCGGTATGCCCGCCAGATCGGTTCCCCTATCAAGCCTGTGTGCGATCTCCAGGACCTGAGCCTCTCCCATTCCGTATACCAAAACGTCGGCCTTCGCGTCGAGGAGGAGCGACCTTCGCACCCTGTTATCCCACCAATCGTAGTGCGCGAGCCTCCGAAGGCTCGCCTCGATACCGCCGAGGATGATGGGGATATGGCCAAACGCCTCCCGCACACGATTGGCGTAAACGATCGCCGCCCTGTCAGGACGCAATCCGGGCCTTCCCCCCGGAGAATAGGCATCTCGAAGACGGGGTTTCTTGTGGGACGTGTAATTGGAGACCATGGAGTCGAGGTTGCCGGCGGTGATCCCGAAAAAAAGCCCGGGGGTGCCTAGACGCAAGAAATCCTCGGTACTTCTCCAGTCCGGCTGGGCAATCACACCGACTCGCAGACCGGCCGCCTCAAGCACCCTTCCTATGATCGCAGTCCCGTAGGAGGGATGATCGACATAAGCATCGCCGGACACCACGATAACATCGAGCGTGTCCCAGCCCCTTTCTTCCATCTCCGCTCTTGTCATCGGCAGAAAATCGGACATGGAAACAGTGTAACAGATTTGAGGACGGCCGGGTGAGTCCTGCTCCCGGGCCTTGGACAGTTCCGGCTCAAGGGCGTCTCCCGGCCAGGTATCGATAGGAGCCTCTCCTTCTCGTAGCCCTTTCAGCGCGTTCTTTCTGATCTCCTCGTCCCGTTCAACTGTTAGTAACGCTCCTCTTGCCCTCAAAAGTATCGGCACTACGCGCTCGGACAGCAACGTTTCATTCGCGGAACGTCATATTTCGGGGCCCTTACACCGGAGACAAGTCCCGGCCTCACTGCCCTTTCCCCCTCGCCGGGCCCGCAAGCCTACTCTTGATATCTTCCCTGAGGACCTTCTTGTCGATCTTGCCGACCTTCGTCATCGGCATGTCATTCACGAACTCGACCCTTTCCGGGAGTTGCTGCACGGACGCGCCCTTCTGTTTCAGGAAGCCAACGATCTCCTCGAACGTTAGCTTCGCCTCGGGCTTCGGCTTCACGTAGGCACATATCCTCTCACCCAGGACCGCATCCGGCATGCCTATCACGGCCGCATCCCTGATTCCCGGATGGGCGCACAAGCGGTTTTCGATATCCAGGGCGCTGATCTTTTCACCGCCCCTGTTGATGATGTCCTTGATCCTGCCCGTGATCGTGATGTTCCCCGCCGGGTCTTTTCTCGCCTTGTCACCTGTCTTAAAGAAGCCGTCCTTCGTGAAGATGTCCTTGTTCTCCTCGGGAGACCTGAAATAGCCCGTGAAGACACCCGGCCCCTTCGAGACGAGTTCCCCCTCGATACCGGGGGCCACCTCGTTCCCCTTCTCGTCGATGATCTTGATCGTGTCGTAGGGGCAGGCGGGCCTGCCGACGCTATTCAGGATGATGTCGATGCCGTCTCCCGGCCTCGTGGAGATATTCGTGCCCTCGGATGAGCCGAAGGCATTGATGACGAGGCACTTGAGCGTGTCGCGGGCGTCCTTGAGCAACTCGGGCGTGCTCGGCGCGCCGCCTAGGGATATCTTTTTGAGAGAGGCGAGGTCGTAGCCCTCAAGGTTCGTAAGGGCGAGCATCCGGGTAATGAGGGCGGGAACGGAAGGGATGGCCGTCACATGCTCCTTCTCTATCCACTCGCATATGTCCTCGGCCTTCGTGGAGTCAAGAAGGACCAGCTTCGCGTAGTTGAGCAGGGCGGCGCCGATCCCCCAGTGCATGGCCATGCTGTGGCCCACGGGCGTTATTACCATGATCGTATCGCTACTCGTGATCTCCCAGACCCTCGCATGGTACTCGACGTTCGTTATATACGAGTTGTGGGTACGGACGCTCGCCTTCGGAAGACCCGTGGTGCCGCCGGTCGGCATGATGTGGGAGACCTCGTCCGGGTCGGGCCGTCTGGCTTCTATCGCCCGGAGGTTCGAACGCGTAAGCTCCGACCCCTCGATCAGTTCATCGAGGGTGGGATACCTGCCCTTTTTCGCCCTCACCTGGATCACGTGTTTCAGTTGGGGGTTCTCCTTCAGGACGTCGTTGATTATGGGCCCGTAGTCGGTCGTGCCATAGCGCTCGGGCACGATCCATGCGACGGGCCCCGTCAGCGCCGCAAGGTGGTTTATCTCCGACTGGTTGTGCCTCGGGATAAGGAGCACCGTGAGGGCGCCGATCTTCTGGGCGGCAAAGAAGGAGATGACGTACTCGTGCCAGTTCGGGAACTGGAGGAACACCCACTCACGCTCCCTGATACCGAGTCCCATCAGCCCCACCGCCAGGCGGTCGACCTTCTCCCGGAGTTCACGAAAGGTGAAGCTTCCCGTATCGTCCACCAGACCGACCTTGTCGGGGTAGATGTCCGAGGCCTTGTCGAGAAGGTCGCCCCAGGTCATCCCGAGCCACCACCTCCTTTTGTTGTACTTTTCCCTATCCTCCGTTAGGTATTCCGTAAAACCATCTATGGCCATAAGCTCGTTCCCCCTGTGATGACTCGTTCCTCAACCCGCCGTGCCTTCGTGCAAGGGTTCGGTATGGTTACCAGCCGCCATACCGGAGAAATGGGCATCCATCCTCACCTCGGCCACAACCCCCAACCTCGGTCAATCTGTATTTATCTTTATTCCTTTTTTTGATTTATCAAGGAGGGATAGAACCAACATGCAGGTACGTGTATCTATTGGCAATGCGCCGTGTTTGGACAACGTGAGTGCGCCAGTTCGGTCTTGAACACGTTATACGACCTCAAGTCGCCTATATTATTAATGTTTCAGACACAGTGCGATATATTTGCGCGTGCGCAGGGGTGAAATTTCGCTGTTTTTCCTCATTGGCGCAACATGAATTTGCACAGCCTTAAAGCGGGGGGTCACTGGGCGGTGCCGCCAGGAAGTGCTCGAAGCCCTTCCGGGAATTGTAGATCTTCGGATAGCGCCCGAGCACGTTCCCTTCCTTATCCATGAAAAAGGCTGCGTTGAGCTCCCCGCCGATATCCTTGCCCACAACCAGTGCATGCCTCCCCGCCCACCATGACAGATAACAAATAATTGATTAAACTAAGAAAGAGGAGATGATTTAACATGAGCCCTATCGAGTTAATCATTTTGATCATCGTCCTGATCCTTGTGTTCGAGGGGAACGATTTTCACTTGAGGAGACGGTAGGAAGTTGCCCCTCACATAGAACAGAAGGTT
>JBEKJU010000323.1:0-4181 GCA_050011095.1 Syntrophorhabdales bacterium | reverse complement strand
GCCTCATAAAAATCGATCCTCAGGTCCCTTATTTTCTTCACCTCGTTCTGTGTTCCTTTCTGTACAGATTCGAATCCGATCAAAAGCCCCATGCACCCTGAACGTTTCATCAACCTTAGCAGCTCCAAATCCTCAGCCAACGACACTGTTCCTTGTCAAAGCCATAGCCGCCGAAGAGGCATCATTTCCGTAAAAAGCCTCTTGGCTGCATTCCGGTTCAGCCCAAGGGCGTCATCGACGAAGAAGAGGTAACGAGAATCGATAGACTCTATCTCGGCAATCACCTCCCGAACCGGCCTGACCCGATACTGATGCCCCAATGTTCGCCCGATGGAACAGAATTCGCAATCGTTCGGACACCCTCGGGATGTCTCGACGCCGATAGGGATAGGAGCACGACCATTACCCTGGGTTCCGGGGAAGAGGTCCCGCCGCGGTTTCGGCAGGTCTTTGAGATCCGTCATTTTGACGGCCCGATATAGTCTTCGCATCCTTCCCGAGGCCGCATCGGATACAAGTCCCGGCCAGACACCCTCCGCTTCTCCCATAACTACCGCGTCTGCATGTTCCAAAGCTTCGTCAGGCAACACCGTGGGGTGTATTCCTCCCATCACCACCTTCACCGCCTTCCGGCGATAGGCGTCAGCGATATCATAGGCTCTTAGCGCAAGGTCCGTCATGACGGTGATACCCACCAAATCCACATCTTGATTTGTGTCATCGGGAGCAAAGGCTTCATCGACAATCATAACCGTGTGGCCGGGCGGGGTAAGCGCTGCCAGAAGAGGAAGGTTTACCCTCTGGAGTTTGAAAGGGCTGGATAAAGTGTCTTCACGTTGTTCGCGCGGTGCGATAAGTTTTATTTTCATCATTCAGACCTGGTACCATTGAGTGGTGGCGCGAAGTGAGTACCTTGCGATCACCCGCCCTCCTCCCATTTGGTGGATAGTATGCCCAGGATGAAGGCCACGGCCGCGAAAATCCCTATGATCGCGGAGTATCTCAGCGCGGTCATGTGGTCGTCAAATACCATGGATGCCCGAAGCCCCTCGTTCACGTAGTACAGAGGCAGTATCCGGGCGATTGTCCTAATGAAGCCCGGCATCATCTCGAGAGGGAAGAAGCTCCCCGAGAGGAACATCATCGGGAAACTGATGGCGTTTGCCGCGGCGGCGGCGCTCTGCGCCTCCTTGGCGAAGCGTGTGAGGATCATCCCGATTCCTACGAACGCGAAAACGTCAAGCACAATGAACACAGGGAGCCAGGCATTTATCCGCAGTCTCACTCGAAACACGGCGTAGCTCACCAGCAGCATCGCCATGGTGGATAGGACCGCAAGCAGGAACTGGTACAGGATGTTGGACAGGATCCAGTCGGTGCGGGTGATGGGCGTGGTGGATAGCTTCCGGATGACACCCTTTTGCCGCAGTTCCGTGTTCACGTTCACCGTGCCGAACAGGCTCAAGATCATCACCGACATGGCGATGATGCCGGGGACGAAGAACTCGATGAACCGGTACTTCTTGGCGAGTATCGATGTCTCGGCCGATCGGATGAACGGAGGCCTCCCGGACATTTTCTGGTTTATCCCGGCGAACACCGAGTTCAGGCTTTGCATCTTCATGGACACCAAACTAGAGCTGGGGTCGTAGAGGCACGTGAGGGTAACGGATGCGTCGGGGTCGTTCAGCGCTATCCTCCGCAGGAAGGACCCTTCGTAGCCTTTGGGAATCATGAGGACAAGGTTCGGCTTGTTGTCCTTGGTGTACTGCGCAGCGTTGACGCCGGGGTCGATCTTGACTACCTTGAACTTCCCGTCGATCTCGAGGGTCTTGACGAGCTGCGCGGAGGAACCGGTGTGGTCGAGGTCCTGCACGCAAAGGTCAAAGCTCATGTTGTCCTGGTTCATGAAAAGGGCGCCGAACACGAGTATCAGGATTATGGGGAAGGCAATCGTGAAGAACATTGCGGTCTTCTCGCGATAGAAGCTCTTGACGCTCACGACGAGATTTGCGCCCACGACGCGTGGATTCATTCCGCCACCCCCACGGAGGGTCCTTCGCGGAGCGCCTTCCCGGTGAGCTTGAGGAAGACCTCTTCGAGGTTGGGCTTGCGAACGTCCAGACTGAGCAACGATGCCCCGGCGTCCCTGATGGTGTTCAGTATCTTCCGGACGTCGTCCGTGTGCTCCACCATGACCTTGATGTCTTTGTGAATGTCATGGACCGGTTCGAAGCCCATCTTCCGGACGATTTCAAGGGCTCTTTCATCGACGGGCCTTAGTGTGAGAACCAGGTAATTCGCGTTGTCTTCTATGAGCGCCTCGGGAGAGCCCATCGCGATGATCTTCCCCTGAGAGATTACGGCGACCGTGTCTGCAAGAAGCTCCGCTTCCTCCATGTAGTGGGTGGTGAGAAATACCGTCTTCCCCTTCTCTTTCAGGCCCAGCAGCACGTTCCACACCTCGCGCCTTGCGCGGGGGTCGAGCCCTGTCGTCGGCTCGTCGAGGAACAAGACCTCGGGGTCATTCACGAGGGCAATCGCGATTCCAAGGCGCTGCTTCAAGCCCCCGGAGAGGTCCTTGTACCGCTCATTGGTCTTGTCCTTGAGGTTCACGAGCCCTATCAGGCCGTCGATATCGGTGTTCATGCAACAGAAAAGCCGCGAGTAGTACTGCAGGGTCTCTCTGACCGTTATTCTGTCGAACGAGCTGAACCCCTGCGGAAGGACACCGATGCGGGGGACGATCTCGTACTTCTTCTTCGTGACGTCCATTCCAAGAAGGCTCACTTTTCCAGACGTGGGTGTGCGGATTGTACTGATGATCTCGACGGTAGTGGTCTTGCCGGCGCCGTTCGGGCCCAGCAGGGCGAAAACCTCGCCTTTCCTGACGTTGAATGATATCTCGTTGACCGCCGGTAAATCCCCATAGCGCTTCGTCAGTTTCTCTACTTCGATTACATGTTCAGCTTCTTTCGTCATCGATCGACATCTTGCCTCTATGGGGCAACGGTAGTGAAAGTCGCTACCTCAGGCATTCTCCGGGCGCTGAAGACGTTCTCTCCGCCTGAGTTCATTCACCTTGCGCGGCCGGATCAAGGCGGCGAGGAAGGATGTGCTCCTGCCGGCCCCAGGCCGGAACATCCGGGGCGGCGCGAGGGGAGACGGCGGGCCAGAACCCGAGGTGGCTGAGAATCTTCCCGGCCGCCGCCGGCTGTCTGACAAGAAGGCGGTCAAACACCGGCCGGCGGTGTTTGAATAAGATAAAGCTCGGGATAAACGTCGCGCCCAGATGCGCTTTGGCCTTCTCCGCGCCCTGGCCCGCGTAGTAGAGAGGGATTTTTCGCTCCACGCAGGCGCGGACATTTTCAAGCCAGGACAAAACATAAAGGTTGTACTTGCGGCCGAGATCGTGATCCATGCAGAAATACTTATCTACCATCGCCTCTTGTTTTACGACGAGAAGGTTGAAAGCGACGAGTTTTTCCTGCACAAAATAGAGCATGTATTCGGCGCCGGGGACTCTCTCGCAGATTTTTTCAAAAAATAAACGATTGTGCGCGCCGAACGCCATGGGGCCCCGCGCCACTGTTTCGAGATAAAGCTTGTAGATTCTGTCCAGAAAAGGCGAAATAGTGCGGCTTCGAACTACTCTGACTTCGTGGGAGGCGCGCATTTTGCGGCGCAAGTCTTTTCTCGCGGCCCTTGAAAGGCTGGATAAGAATTCCTCCAGGCTGTTAAAATTGATCGGCAGTCTGGCGCAGGACTGAGACTGCACCCGGTTGAATTTTGTGAATACTTCTCCGGGAAGTTTGCCGTAATGGTTAAAGTTGTAAAGCGCCATGATGTCGCTTTTAAGTTCGACCGCGAGCCCTTGCAAGGCGCCAAAGGCCATTTTGCATGCCGCCCCGAGGGTGCCCGCATCGAGATGAGGATCAATCCCGATCTCACTCCATTCCCCTACCAACAACCCCCCGCTTAAAACACGGGGTTGAAAGAGCGAGGGGATGAGACTTCCCGCCACTTTCAGCGTTTTCTTGACCCATCCCTCCACGAAAGTGGACAAATCAAAACGGGTTTCGAACAACGGCAATAAGAGAATGGGAACATCATCTCTTAACACCACGATGCTCCGCAGGTTAAAACCGTCAATACCGGATTCTTGCAACAGAGAAAGAAGG
>JBEKJU010000322.1:0-5151 GCA_050011095.1 Syntrophorhabdales bacterium | reverse complement strand
GCGCTCATCCAGCCACGACTCCATCCGGGAGAAACGCTCTTTGACTTCACCCTCGCTGGCCACAAGAACATTCTAGGCCAAAAATGGTTTTATTGCTACACTTATGTTATTACAGTCGCTAAGTGTGCGCGAGGGGCGGCCATTTCCGTTCGCCGAGGCGGGCCTGGCAGGAAGGTCGGTGCGGTGCGGCACCTGCCATTGCGCTGCGAAACGAATGCCGCCAGCCGTCGCGCCACGTTTGCCCTCGTCACGCCGGTGGTGCCTACCGCGACCAATGTAGCCACCCGGGCTCCGCGGGCGCGCCCCAGGCCGAAAAACGCCAGCTGCGGGGACGCGGTGCGGAAAATCGGTAATGGTTCTGGGCCGCTGACGCCTAATTCGATTTCGTCAACGGTGTCGCGGCCGTGCCGGAGGTTGGGCCTGCCCAAGGGGGCATCGCTCCACGTCCTGCGACACAGCCACGCAAGCCTCCTGCTGGCCGACGGCGTGGACCTCACGACCGTCTCCTCGCGCCTCGGCCACTCATCCGTGCGCACCACCGCCGACATCTACAGCCTCGCGATCCGCGGCAAGGACCACGCTGCCGCACAGTGTTGGGACGCCATCATGCAGCGAGCGCGCGAAGAGAAGCCCAAGGGCGTAAACTAAACGACCGCCGGCTGAAAGTCGCCTGAAGTGCGAGCCCTCCCGCGCTCGCGTGTGCTCCTCGATACTCTCGGGTCGCAGCAAGAACGCTACCAGAAATCGAGCAGGTGAGCGCCCGGTACCGCACGTGGAAGCAAAGGTGATACCTGCTGGAAGCTGACCGCCTGAAAGGCGGTGGGTTTAGACCTGGAAGTGGATACTAAAGAGCGAGTCCACATGGCCAAGAAAACGGACACGGAGCCGGACCCGACGCCAGACCCGGAGATGTTGACTGAGTGAAAGTCGAGTGAAAAACCGAGGAATTCAGGCACACGGTGGCTTAACCTCGGTGGGGGCATCGACGTTAACGACCATATCAGCCTGTGTGATACGATTTCCTGGGGTGGAATAGTGCCTTACATTAAGCTTGGGCCTTCGTAACTTCATGACGGAAGATGAAGACGCGCTTAGCCGGCTTCTTGAGGAAAGCACGCTTAAGCGCCGATACGGGGTGTGAGCACGCCAATTGGACCGATGTGATCACCTGGCAGTGCCACGCCGTTGCTACGGAGTCTCGATGGATAAGCGTCCAAGTACATCTTCGCGCAGCTTTCGGTGGAACCGACCACGTGACTGGAAGGTCTTCGAAGACCTGACTGAGATTCTTGTTGCGGAGTACTTGTGCGACCCGAATGTAGTGGGACATGGCCGGTCAGGGCAGCGCGATTTGTCGGTCGATATTGTTGGGCGAAACTTGGCTTCGGGTTCTACGCGTCTGATCGGCTTCCAGTGCAAGGACTTCGGCTCGACGCACCTCACGCGGGTGATGATCGATAACCTTATCGCTGACGCCGAAGCGTTCATCCCGCCACTTGACGAGTACATCATCGTGACCACTCAAGAGCGGGATGCAGAACTGCAGAGGTATGTGCTCGAACTATCGAATGCGCGAAGTCGAAAAGGGAGATTGGCCGTCGCGGTATGGTTCTGGGAGGATTACTCGCTAAAGCTCCTGGATGCATACCCTGAAATCGCAGCAGCTTACCTTTCTTCAGTCGGGGAGGGCAGACGGCCCAAGTATCTAGTCGCCGACATCGCATCGGCGCGCCGAGACTTCGAGGAGAATCTGCATAGAACGGCACGCACGAATATCCTTCATTACACTATTCCGCTGCATGCTCGAATCCTGCCGCCCCAACCGGACAAAGGCGAGCCATCGAGGTTCTCCGCATCCGAGCCTGTGGATGCCTGCGACGCGTGCATACAAATGCTGGGTCGATCCGACGCCGCTAAAGGCTTTCCCGAAAGCAAGGTGGCCCGCCTTCTGTTAGTTGGTCCACCAGCATCTGGAAAGACGACCCTGCTCCGGCAGATCGAGGCTCAGATGACGAACCACATGGACTGAGAGCCTGGGCGGAACCGGCTACCGATTCTCGTTAACCTGAGTCATCCAGTCCACGACACATCGTTGGATGCGCTAGTTGCCCGAAAACTCGGCAACGACCCATCCTTACCTTGGAGGAGAGTGGCCCGCAGACCCCTGCTGCTCCTTGATGGGCTCGATGAAGTTGGCCCGTCGTTGACGGCCACGGTTCTTTACGAGATCGAGTCCATAGCCCGAGAAAAGCTCGACATTATCGTCTCATCGCGCCCTCAACCAACGGTGGCATTCCGGACGGATTCACGCTGGTTACGATCAGCGAGCTTGATTGGTCTCAGGTTGCAACCTTCGCACGTGAACATCTCTGGAAGTGTGGGCAACCAGATAAGTTCACTCGACTACTTGAGGAAATGCGGACGCGGTTCTGGATAGCCGACGCACTACCGAGCAACGACCCCCTGACCTCTGTATATCAACGACCTCTGTACCTAAAGTTGATCGTTGACCACTGCGTGAGAGAGAACCGAATCCCGGCGTCCATTGGGCCGCTTCACAAAGATGCGTTTAAGGATCGCTTTCGGGACCCGGAACCAGGCCGAGTTGGTTGTCTTGATCTCTCGCTCAATTTGCTCGCAGCATTGGCTTTTGAACTCACCGTTAATCGTGGCACATCCGTCACAGTGAAGTCCGAAGCTCTGGCGGTATTTGGCGCTGAAATGAGACGCCTGGGTGATGAACACTTGCTCGATTCTGGCTTCACGGCCCCTGAGTGCCTTCGCGTTTGTATATATCACGATGTTTTGGCCGAGGAGGCTGACTACATTCGGTTCGAGCCCGAACATGGCAGAACTATTTCCTCGCCGAAGCTGTCGCGAGACGAGCTGACTTACGCCCTCGCATCCTTGAGCATGTCGGGCAAGAGGAAGGGAACCCGGACTCGCTTAGCGCCTCCGCACATGTGCCGGCCGGAGCCAGGCTACTTGGTGACGCTGCGGCAATAGCTCCGGAAGACGTCGCGGCAGAAGTCATGGCGTGGTGCTTGAACCTCGCCGAGCATCGTGGCGGCTCCGATTGGGTGGGTGTTCTCGCCTATATGGCCAGAGCACGCGGCTCGGTACCGAGTGTACTCCAACACAGAATTGGCGAGGCGGCGTTGGCATTGCTCAATGCCGGCGATGAGCATGCGCCGTGGCTCTTTCGATTTGCCACAACTGATGCGGTACGCGCGGATCTCGTGAGGGCGGCAAAGGACCTCACGGCCCCGACAAAGAGAAGGTCCCTGGCATGCTCGGCTTTAGGCTACTTGGGTACCCATCTTAATCACCGCCGGGGTGTCATTGAAAGCCTCACTGAATTGCGGAATGTTGGTCCGGGTGAGGTACGCTATTCCGTCGTTGAGGCGTTGGTATTTCTTTATGACGGTGGCGACAGGGACATTCAAAATGTCATTGCGAGGATAATGGATGAATGTCCAATGCCATCAGGACTGCCCGCCGAGAGCCTTTGGGACTGGGACCGTAACTTGCATATCCCCGGGCTCTGCGCAGCGGCTCTTTTGGAACGTGGCGAAGAGGCATTAAGAACGCGAGCGATCCGGCGGTGTTTGAGGGACCCCACTGCGTACCTCATCGCAATGGGAATACACAATGCGCACCGTTCACTTAATCGTCGCTCGCTTGAGGGCATTGTTACCGAGATCATCGAGGCGTTCGGCAGCGGAGGGGAAAAGCAACGGGAGAATTGTGTTCACCTCTCGGGCCATGTTCCTTCTCGTCAATTTGTGGATGAGATCCTGCCTCTGTTGTTCGCCGAGCGCGGTGCCGAGGAGCCCGTCTCTTGGCAATTCGCTCGGGCGTCTGGAGCAAGCGCCAGATATCACGAAGTAGCTCAACTCTTGGAGACATGCAGTATGGCGGGTCTTAAGTCGCCCGGCCATGAAGGGCAACAGGGTAAGACGTTTTTGGTTGTGACGGATCACGATACCGATCGGCAGTGGTTCGAGGACAAGAGCAATCTGAGCACTCCGAATGTTCGAATCGAATATGTAGGGTCAGCGGCGGCGTGTTTGCACCGCTTGTCCGCAACGGCTTACGATGCCATCATAGTCGATGATTTATTGCATGCCGATGGAGCGGATGGATCACAGCTGTTGGCTATCTTGAGAAGGAGACGGGTCCCATCAATTCTTATGTGTTTGGCCGGTGACGAGCGTTTTGTGAAGGACCAACTCGAGGTCGCGAAGCTGGTGAGTGAAGGTCGTTTGCTGGCCAAGGAGGAAGTGAGCCGACTCGTAAAAGAATCGCCAAGTGATCTTGTAGGGCTTGCGAGGCGGATCAGCACGGACCAGCAATAATAACTCCACGACACTACCGCCAGGCAGAAACTGACAGACTGGAGCCGATGCCAGCCAGCGTGCCAGATTTCGCTTTAGAGGTCGATCTTCAGCTAGGAACAGGTCTTGGTAGGCTCACCCGGAGAGTCCGCGTGGAAGAATGCCAGCCCTCCTGACTGGACGTCATTAAGCAGAACCGGCATGGAATCAGGAGATTGCAGGTCCCCCACTCCTTTTCACTCCGTTAAGCGCCGCTGAGGAGCCCGTATACCGGCCGCGCAGAAGACCCCAACAGATACTTCCGAATCGTCTTGCGATCATACCCGGTCAGTTCGCTGATCGCCAGAATACTCAGCCCCTCTCGTTTCAGCTGGTTGATCTCGTCCACGTCTTTCCCCCTAAACAGATGTCTTCCCTCCTCTGCCTTCCAGAGTCGGGTATACACCACCTGCCGGGGGCTGGGGATTTTTCAACCGGCATTATGGGGATTATTGCACCGGCGCTGACACTCCGTTTGTCAGGGCGATTGCGCGACCACCGTGGTACCGGTTCGCTGCCGCCGAAAACCGGGGGTCGTCGGCAACGGGTGCCGTGCGATATCATCAGGGCAGTGAACCCAAACGGTGCCCAGGACCGGCCCACCCGCCTTCCAGTTCTGAGACATTTCCGAGCGTTTCTGATCAATACCCATAAAGCAATCGCCCTGCCAAACCCTCGGGTTTAGTTCACTGCACGGTTTCATCACCTTGCGGCGCGAGCCGTGGCCTGTTCTTCGCGGCATCGTAACGCCGCAAGCCGATGAAACCTATATCAG
>JBEKJU010000321.1:0-4203 GCA_050011095.1 Syntrophorhabdales bacterium | reverse complement strand
GCCGAGCCGCCATGCCCTCAGTCTCTCTTATGGGTCAGGGCAATGCTGCAAGGAGGAAAGATTTTCTATTGGAGGGGGGCCACTGCGCCATAATTGGCATCTTTTTCAGCGCCGCCAACAGCTTCTGACGCAGATTCGTTGTCTCACCATACATCCTGCGGTAGCCCGGCCTTGCGGTGATGGCCACAATCCGGTACAGTTCAGTCCGCTCTGCTGATGATAACCCTGCCGGTGGAACCCGGTAGAGCTTCGCGAACCCCTTCCGTCCGATCTCCTCCATCGGTACGGGGCACTCTTGTGCCGGTCGAGAACGAGCAAGTAATGCATGTATAAAAATAAATGCACCACGTCATGGCGCACTTACCGATTGTAACATTCTATTTTCTTTGGGATGGGCAAAATCTAGTGCATTCCTGGAAGGACACCTCGTGCCCGCCACTCGTCATGATCTGAAGATTACGCACCAAGGCCCCCGCCGGGGCCTTTTCTGACGGACCAAGAGGCCACAAGGGTGGCCTTGCCGGAATTTTCCGGGATTTGACAAGCCGGAAGTGCCGGATTATAGTACCATTGTCCGCCTTCGGCCACCCAGAAGATCATGGGTGAGGCCGGCCAGTTCGTTGTGAAGAGCTACGGCTGGCGAATGAATCGATCTCGACGTCGGACGATAGAGTTCCTCGCCGAGATGGAGGAGGAAACAATGAACAGAACAGTCGAGTTAACGGAAGATTACCGGAGGTACTGCAACACCGGGGCTGCGTCAGGACAGTCCACGTGCGGCCAGACTGCCGAAGAGGATTGCGGGATGAATGCTGCCTCAGGGCAGTGCGAGCTCTCAAATAGAGCCGCCGGTGAGCGTGGATACTGCAACACCGGGGCTGCGTCAGGACAGTCCACTTGCGGCCAGACTGCCGAAGAGTGCGACGACTGGTGCTGCCGTTGAGGAGGTAGGGCACCAGGATTCGGGGTGCCTGCCGGTTGGGAAAATGACTGTCGGTGAACCTGCGGGCGGCGGGTACCCCGGTGAGGAGAAGGTTCCAGAAGTAGACCGAACATTGTATGTTGCAGGGATAGGGTCGGCAAATGCCGGCCTTTTTCTTTTTCCCGTCTCGTTGCTTACCACGCGAAAGGTAACACGGTTCCTGACTAGGCTAGGGCGTGGATAAATAAGGAAGCAAATCGGCCGCCGGTCGAGGGTCGGCAATATGCGGAATACTCCAGAGAGGAGCCCTCTTGCCTGCCCGTGAAACTGGAATCAAGCATAGCAAGGAACACCCGGAAGCGATCTTCGATTGCAACGCCCTATGTAGTCTGGAGAATGTGCGGTGGATTCAGTGTGAACCTGCGCCTCGCACCAAGGAGGTTCCGTAGGAAGCCGAAGCATTTGCGGCGTAGCCAACAGGTCGCGCTGGGTAGAGAAGAAGAAAGCATAGCTTTTCATTGGGGTGAGGTTTGCCAATTCGCTGCTTTGTGAATCTTCCGAAGCTTGGGGCGAAGAAGGGTTCTTTTGATCTCTCCGAGTATCTCCTCCGAAAGGCAAATGTCTATCTTGCCCTGACGGGCCAGCGACAGGATCCGCGCCGGCTTCCCGGTCGGCACGAGATAGGCGCTTACTACGACGTTCGTGTCCAGAACGACCCTAACCACGCTTGAGCGCCTTCTTGGCCGTCCTTTGCTTTCTTGTTTCCTTTATGGCTTCGCCGATCAGTTGCTCGATCTTCTGCGGGTCCTCGTCCTTCATCTTCTCGTGCATCTCATCGAACATCTTCCAGATCTCCGCCTTCCCTTTATCGATCATTACTTTCGGACGAATGACCACGGCTGATCCCTGAATCTCGAAATCGACGATATCGCCCTCCTTGAGATTCAAGGATTCTCTCACTTCTTTGGGAAAGGTGACCTGACCGCTCCGCAAGACTCTGGCCCAAGGCATAGTCTCTACTCCACTTGTGTATTTATGTAATTCTGTAATCAAGTATAGACAGTCGAGGGAAACGTGTCAAGCGCTGAGGGGATCGTTAGGAGCCATCGTGAAAAGACTGCTCTGCCTGGGCCGAATCATTACCCGTCAGCTCCGGGAAGGTGACGTGGACGTAGAGCGGAGTCGAATCGATGGTAAAAGCCTTGTAGTAGTTGCCCCTGGAACGCACGTAGAACTGCCGGTGGAATAAGGATCCCGGGAAGGCGCCGTTGTGGCGGCCCCTGAAGTAGCCGGGCACATGCCATGGGCCCATGGCAGTTGATGGACGAGACGGGCAGACAGTACGGCCTCAGGGTCGATTACTGGGTGGACGAGCGGTATGACCTCGAAAAATCTACCGTCGCAGCGGCGCGCTATCTGAAGAAGCTCTTCGACCAGTTTGGCTGCTGGTATCTGGTCGCCGCGAGCTACAACGCGGGTGAGAACAAGGTAAAAAAGGCCATCGAGAGCAGCCGGACGCAGGATTTCTGGGAGTTGCGCGAGTACAATATGCTTCCCAGGGAGACGCAGGAGTATGTGCCCCAGTTGATCGCTGCCGCGGTGATCGCAAAAGACCCTGAGCGGTACGGCTTTACCGGCATCGGCTCGACCGCTGTCTACAGGCTGACGAAGATGAACGTGCCGGGGGGCGTGCCCCTCAGGGAGGTCGCCCATGTCCTTTCCATCGACCTGGCCGAGCTTAAGGCGCTCAACCCGGAACTCCTGCAGGGGATTACACCGCCCGACAGAAAAAGGTACCAGATAAAGCTTCCCGGGACCGAGGAGGCCGAAATAGCGGCGCGGAAGGTCGAGGGCAGCCTGCGATGGGAAAGACGGGTTGTCCAGGTGCTGCAGCACCACGTCACGGCGAAGGACTCAGTGACGGGCATCGAGCGCCTCTACAACGTGACCCGCCCGGGCCTCTCGCTTGTCAATGCCGAGGGTCTGCGGATGGAGAAGGGGCGCATCCTTTACATTCCCAGGTTTGCGGGGGGGAGTAAGGATACGCCGTCACCCCGGGCCTTTAGGCCAAGGCTTGCCGTCGCCCGCGGGATAGCGACCGACCAGGGCCCGAAGCACCTGTCGAAGCCACTGACCGCCCCCTCCCGCAACAGCAGTGGTTGAACGGGAAAAACCGTCCTCATCCGTATCCTTGAAGCACGACGCCAAGCTCGTTGCCCTCCGCACGGTGGGCAAGAGGCACCCGCCGCAGGGGTTGAGGACTGGGCCGAAAATGGTAAAGGCGGCCGCAAAGCGGAGTTTGGCCAGGCCCCCGATCCGGAAGACCTGACCTCTCCGTCTCGCGGCAATCGGTCTCCTAAAATGACCCTTACCACGGAAAAAGGGCACGCCCCCAGGAAGTAGTAGTCTCAGGGGCACTACCAGAAGACCGATGACCTATGTGGCCTCCCCGGGAGCCTCCCCCAGCCGGGGAAAATAAGCATGCGAATCAAATACCCTGATCTTTTGACTTGCCCCCTGCAGTATTGACCGGTGCTACCATCAATAAGCCGTACACTTGATAAGCAGGCGTTCGCGTTGACCGCAGGTCCGCAGACACGCTGGAAATGTGATTTTTAGATTTCTCACTCCGACACCACCCTTCAAGTGGTAATCACGCCCCAGAAATGAAAAATCAGGGCCACCAATAATGAGGACGTGCGTGAAATAGTCGAGAGAAGGAAACACGCTCACCCCTGCCCCCTTCCCACCGTCATCTTCTCCCCTCGACCCTCGCCGTATGGGACCAAGTCCTATTGACTGTATCTCCGCTGGGACCTAGCTTTTTATAAGCTCACGAGTTTTCTACCAGAGACCCCTATAAGCACGCCACGAGACGTTGCGATAGCCAAGAGAGGGGAGATTTCGATGGCAAACTTCTATCCGCATTCATCGTCGACCTGCTGCCAGATAGAAAACGCTAACCTTCAGTGAGGTGGCAGTGGAATTACAACTGACAATCGTTAATGCCGTGCCATGAAAACCGATGAATGGATGACCTGCAACCGGGACTGGAGAGATGAAAGGCAAACAAATCCACGAGGCATGTGAACGAGAGGAGGTGTTCTCGGAAAACAGATAGTGTGGCGGAGGTGCAGTTTCCCAACGGAGTAATAATTACCTTAGGGCTCGGAAGGAAATAAATGAGTCAGATGGCGAAGGATTTTTGGCCGATCGGCGAGGCGCGGAAAGGCCAAATGTACTGGATGTACATGACCTTTTCGCAACGAAGCGGGCGGACA
>JBEKJU010000320.1:0-4211 GCA_050011095.1 Syntrophorhabdales bacterium | reverse complement strand
CGTAAGACAGGTCCTTCAATATCCTGAGTAACCGTCTTTCCTCTTCCATCTGATCTCCTTGAAAGGCCTCCTTCCGAGCCTATCTCTTGACAAACAACTCCATCTGCTCCAGTTCCATCCCCCATGGGAACCGGAGGGGATAGTCGCCCGAGAAACATGCATCGCAAAAGGAATAGCGAAACGAATCCGATCCGTCGCCGATGGCCCTTTTCATTCCATCTATGGTCAGGTACTCCAACGTATCGGACGTCATATACCTGTTTACCCCCTCCACTTCCTGGGAAGAGGCGATCAGTTCCGATCTGGACGGCGTGTCGATTCCGTAAAAGCAGGGGAAACGGGTAGGGGGCGACGTGACCCTGAAATGTATCTCCTTTGCCCCTTGCTGGCGCAACATGGTGATGATCTTCCTGCCGGTCGTGGCCCTCACGATTGAGTCATCGATTACTATGATCCTCTTTCCCTTCACCGTCTCGTGGTCGGCATTGAGCTTCAGCTTCACCCCAAAGTGGCGAATCGACTCCTTTGGCTCGATAAACGTCCTGCCCACATAGTGGTTCCTTATGAGGCCCATCTCGAAAGGGATGCCGGACGCTTGGGAATAACCGATGGCCGCGCTTATGCCCGAGTCCGGTATGGGGATGACCATATCGGCTTCGACGCCTCTTTCCCTCGCAAGCTCCCTCCCGAAGGCCTTCCTCACGCCGTACACGGTTCGCCCGTATATCTTGCTGTCAGGACGGGCGAAATAGACATACTCGAAGATGCAGCGGCGGGGCTCCACCTTCTTGAGGGGGGAATACGAATGGATGCCGTCACGCGAGATGTGAATGACCTCCCCCGGCTCCACCTCGCGCAGATAGTCCGCCTCTATCAGGTCAAAGGCGCATGTCTCGCTCGAGACCACATAGGAATCCTTCAACCTTCCGAGGACGAGGGGTCTGAACCCGTAGGGGTCGCGGACGGCGATCATCTCTTTGTCCGTCAGAAGCAACATCGAATAGGAGCCCTCGATCCTCCGCATGGCGCTGATGAGCCTGTCAAGGGTCAAGTTCTCGTGCGAGAGGGCGATGAGGTGCACGATCACCTCTGTATCCATGGTCGACTGAAAAATTGACCCGTAGTTCTGAAGCTCGTCCCGGATGATCCTTGCGTTCGTGAGGTTTCCGTTATGGGCTATGGCGAGGGGACCTTTCGAGTACTCAACGGCAAAGGGCTGGGCGTTCTTGAGGCTGCTGGACCCTGCCGTCGAATACCGCACGTGGCCGATGGCTGCATGGCCCTTTACCGCCTCCAGCGCCTCTTCGTCGAATATGTCGGAGACCAGACCCATCTCCCTGCGCATATACATGGTAGAGCCGTCCGTGCTAACTATGCCCGCGCTCTCCTGACCCCGGTGCTGGAGCGCATGAAGCCCCAGATATACCATGTTGGAGGCCTCGCGATGGTTGAATATGCCGAATATGCCGCACATGCGCTCAGGCCTCCACAGTCCGTTCGATCTCTCGTGAGAAAAAGTCGATTATTTCGGGATCCAGAAGATAGAGGTCGATCTCCTCGATCACCCTCCCGCGGGCGACGAAGGCCGTGATCTCCTCCAGAATGATGTGTGCGCACCGGTCCTTGGGAAAACCGAAGATACCGGCACTTATTGCAGGCATGGCGATACGGGTGAACCCCCTTTCCTCGGCGACCTTCAAGGTATTCCGCACGGCAGAGCGGAGCTTTGCCTCTTCATCGCCTTCACCCCAGCGGGGTCCCACCGTATGAATCACATATTTTGCCGGAAGTTTGCCGGCCGTCGTGACCGCGCTTTCTCCCACGGGCACGTAACCTATCCGGTCGCTCTCCTCCTGTATGATCGCGCCGCCTTTCCGCACTATCGCGCCTGCCACGCCGCCGCCATGCTGAAGATGGGAGTTCGCTGCATTGACAATGGCATCCACGGGCGCTTCGGTGAGGTCCCCCCGTATGACCCGTACCCTTGTTGCATGAAGGACGACTTCCTTTACGATCTCCATTTTTCCCTGTCCGGCCGCACCACTATTGTATACCATTACGCATGCTCCCGCAATACGTCACAAGAGTCCTTTTCCGGTCCGCCGCCCTGCCATCGATGTGGCGCCGCACGCAGCCCGCAACGGGGGTCGCCTTCGCGCGGAGGGCCTCCATGGGACAACAAGGATCGGATAAGGTGGGAATCAGTATCATACCAAGTCGCCTTCTTCGCCACACTTTGAATGCAACTTGGTATCAGGCGGCGGGTTTTGTTGCGCGCCGGCGTTCGAGCTCGGCCAGGATCTGCTTCCGCAGTCTGATTGAAAGGGGCGTTATCTCAACCAGTTCATCATCGTTAATGTAAGAGATGCACTCCTCGAGGCTCATCCGTACATGGGGGGTCAGGATGACGGCGTCGTCGGAGCCGGCGGCCCGCATATTGGTGAGTTTCTTCCCCTTGGCCGGATTGACGACGAGGTCCGTGTCGCGCGAATGCTCCCCGATGATCTGTCCCTCGTATACCTTTTCACCGGGTCCCAAAAAGAGGCGGCCCCGGTCCTGGAGGTTGAAAAGGGCATAGGCGACGGTCGTACAGCTGTCCATGGAGATGAGGACACCCTTCGTCCTGTTCTTGATCTCACCCGCATAGTCATCGAACCCGGCAAACACGTAGTTCATGACGCCCATGCCGCGGGTCTCCGTGAGGAACTCCGAGCGGAAACCAAGGAGACCCCGCGTCGGTATCCTGTACGTGAGTCTGGCCATTCCGTTCTTCTGATTCATTTCCAACAGGATCCCCCGTCTGCCGCCGAGATTTTCGATGACCTTGCCCATATAGTTTTCATCGACATCGATGAGGAGCTTCTCGTAAGGTTCACGCCTTCGCCCCCCTTCTTCCCTGAATATCACCTGGGGTCTCGTCACCTGGAACTCATAGCCTTCCCGTCGCATCTTTTCGATAAGGATCGAGAGGTGAAGCTCTCCCCTCCCCGAAACCTTGTACCCCTGCGAGCCTCCAAGCTCCTCCACGACAAGGGCCACATCGGACAGGGTTTCCCTGAAAAGCCTCTCCCGGAGGTGCCTGGAGGTGACGAACCTCCCCTCCTTCCCGTAGAAGGGCGAATCGTTCGGCACGAAATTCATGGAGACCGTCGGCGGGTCCACCTTTATGCCGGTAAGAGGTATGGGGTTAAGGGGGTCCGTCAGGGTCTCGCCTATGGTGATCGACTCCATGCCCGCCACCGCCACGATCTCGCCCACGCCGGCTTCATCGGTCTCGGTCTTCTCCGTCCCCTTGAATCGATAGATCTTGGTTATCCTTGCAGGCCGGGGCGTGGCTCCCGGTGCGGCGACAACGACGTCCTTGTCAATACGGATCGACCCGGAGGTAATCTTTCCTATTGCGAGCCTGCCCAAAAAGGGCGAGTAGCTGAGGGAGCTGACAAGCATCTGGAAGGGGCCGTCGGGGTCTCCCTGGGGTGCCGGAATGGCGTCAACGATCATGTCGAAGAGGGGCATCATGGAGCCCGCCTTTATGCCGTGATCGACCGTTGCGTAGCCTTCCTTGGCCGACGTGAAGATAACGGGGAAGTCGAGGATGTGGTCGGGCGCATCGAGCTTCACGAAGAGGTCGAACACCTCGTCCACGACGCTGTCGCACCTTGCCTGCGGCTTGTCGACTTTGTTCACCACCACTATGACCCGCATGTCCAGGGCAAGGGCCTTCTTGAGGACGAAATAGGTCTGGGGCATCGGCCCCTCCGCGGCATCGACGAGCAGCAGCGCGCCGTCCGCCATCTTCAACACCCGCTCTACCTGTCCGCCGAAATCCGCGTGTCCCGGCGTATCGATGACATTGATCAGATAGTCTTTATAGAAAAACGACCCGTTCTTCGAGGCGATGGTGATGCCCCGCTCCCTCTCCAGGTCCATCGAATCCATAAGACGCTCCTCGACGACCTGATTGTCCCGGAAAAGGCCGCTCTGTTTGAACAATTGATCGACGAGCGTGGTCTTGCCGTGATCCACATGCGCGATGATTGCAATGTTGCGTATTTTCCCCTGTGCCATGATCCCTCTGACCATTTGATTTACTTAGTACTCCATTTCATAAATACGATGACGTATTGTAATGACATTTCCACCTGCATCTGTTATCCTTGGCATATATTCTCCAGCGAGGAGGATTCGATGCCAAGGAAGAGTCCGTTCCC
>JBEKJU010000319.1:0-4251 GCA_050011095.1 Syntrophorhabdales bacterium | reverse complement strand
ACGCGCCAGGCCGCGCCCCAACGATACGCTCTGCAACCCAAGTTCGGGGAGTGGCTCAGCCTGGTAGAGCACCTGGTTCGGGACCAGGGGGTCGGAGGTTCAAATCCTCTCTCCCCGACCATATTTATCAATAGTTTACAGCCGTTGTCTCCCGATTGGAAAATCCAATGTAGACGATTTTGTAGCGGTCAAAGCCTCCAAGATCAATAAGCGAAACTCTAATAGGGCTCCTCTAGCGGTTTCATCAAAGGAGTTCTTTTGTGATTGTCTAAAATAGTGGTATGAAAACTGCGAACGTCGGTCGTACAACCCTTGACAATGGGGATCTTCTTGCTATCCTCTTCTTTCCATAGAGATTTGCGTCGAATTGTGCTCAAATGCACGATAGACTGGTAAAACGAACGACTTGCCTTTGGCGGCCGATGTTACGTTGAAAACTGCGTTGGATAAGCTCACTCATAAGAAGCCAACTTATCTGTCATATACGGTCGGCGACCGAGCCGCTCAATCCTACGATTATTTCCAGTACCCAGCCATGATGGTCCCTACCATGCTTCGGGACCTCACAGATATCATTGTGTCGGCTGATCACAAGATCAAGACAATCTTGGACCCGTTCGCGGGTTCCGGTTCAGTTCTGACAGAAGCCATGTTCCGGGGTTTGGGATTTTTGGGGATGGATGTGAATCCACTGGCCGTTCTTCTGTGCAAAGTGCGGTCGGGTCCTTTCCACGAGATCATGCTGGACGAAAGAGAAACTCCTCTTCGACGATCTTGTGCAGAGCGATAGTGGAGAAGGATTTTTCAAATACCTCAAGACGTTGAAGGGAGAGAGCCGGTTCGAATTCTCGCGGGTTACCACTCCCTGCCTCCAAGCCGCTTCCATGGTCCATGAACCCATCGTTCAGCCCTGAGCCACTGCTGATCCAGATGGAATCTCCGAACGCTTACCCCTCATTAGAATTGGTGTCAGGCGAACCACATGGGTTATGCGCCTCTGGTGAGGGACCGGCGAAAGGATTCTACTCTACAGGAACCCCGAAGACTGCTTCATGGCTGAGCACAACTACAAGCGGCGGCTCAATCCCGGCCCCCTCATGACGTGAATCCGATCAGCCTCAGCCGTCAGATCCCTAGCTTTGACTAGCGTCGCCTCATGTTGCTCAATCTCGCCCTGTATGGCGGCTGCACTTCGGATGCGTTCAAGGCGCCGACTTAGCTCGCCGCTCTGGTCCGCCTGCTCGCGTAGTTGCGAAAGTCTTTTCTCAGCGGCTTCAACTAGAAGACGAGTGTCATTTTTGTGAGTCTCGGCTTGAGAAATTTCGTCCGTGAGTTCCTTAATTTCTGCTTCTATCTGCCGAGCGGGCATGCCTTTACTATTGGTTGCCGTTTTGGGCGGAAGCAGCGCAGGAGAAACTCGCTGCCTGGCTGGGATCGCCGGTTCCGTTGTAGCGGGCGGTCTGGGGGAAGGGACAAACCGGTCTTGTCATCAGGATCTTCTTGTTCTCCTCGTGCCAGGCGATCAACTCGTCCGGGGCAATGCCTTTTTCGGTCCAAAGCTCGAGAGCGGAAAGCGGCTCAAAGCCATTCAAACCCGGACCGCCGCCGCAATGCGACATGCCGGGAACCATAAAGAGCCTCAAAAACGTCTGCGTCTCCTGATCCTGATTCTGGTGATGGCTCGCGGCGGCTCCGGCTTGGGCATCCGCCACGCTTCTGTAGTAGTTGATCGACTCTCCAGAAGGAACGAGCCAGTCGGCCCAGCCGTGATACATAATGAGCTTGTGCCCGTGCGCTTTGAAGGCGCTGAGGTCGGGACTGGTGGCGTTGAGCGTGGAAGCCAGATTGGCATCGACGGTTGCCACATCCCGATCAAAGTCGAAGTCCCGCCAGTTCCAGGCGGGTCCGAAGACCCATTTGAACATCGAGTCGAATAGGGGAACCCCGGATTGCGGCGCCAGGTCGGGCCATCCAAATTCGCTGCCACGCGGGACGCCTGGATAGACGGACTGCTGGGTAACGGAGTTTCGTGGGCCGCTATACAGGTTTCTCGCGGTCGCTGCCTGCTCGGCGGTAAGGCAGCCGGGAGCGTCGCCGTCCTTGCATAAAAGAGCGTTCGGGTTCCAGTGGCAGTTCTCGGGGCTGGAGAGGAATGCGTCTGAAGGCGCTGCTTTTGCGCTTGTGCAGGCATTCAAGATGGCTTCCGTGATGGTCCGCAACTTGGCCGCGGGGATATTATTTGCCGGAGTTCTTTCAGACGACGCGAAGCTCCACAACATGCCGATAGAAAGGCGGGTGCGGTTGTTGGCCGGCGCGCCGGCCACGATGCCGTCGTAGTCGTCTGGAAAGCGTTGGGCCTCCATCAGGGCTTGCTCGCCGCCGGTGGAGCAGCCGTCAAAATAGGCGCGTTCCGGTTGCCGGCCATAATAGGCGAGGATGATCTGTTTGGCGGCAACCGTCATTTCGTGGGTGGAGCGCCAACCCCAGTCGGCCCATCTCTCCGGACGCCCGATGAAGACATCGGGGGTGACGTTGGCAGGGTGCGAGGTACCCATATCGGTCTTTGCTACGGCATAGCCGAGGCGCAGTCCGGAGGCCAGCATTTCATAGTTGATATTGCCGGCGAATCCGCCGTTGCCGGTTCCCTCATACTTGCCGTTCCAGCCGACGGTGGGCATCCAGACCTCGATGTGGATATCGGAATCAGGCGAGGGGGTCAAGGTGGCAGCGACGCGGCAGAAAGCGGGAAGATCGGGGATGGGTGGAGACCCTTCGCGTACGAATGCGCCTGGAGAGATCGATTTGGCAATTACGATGGTTCCGTGGGGCAAAGTCAGATTTGCGAGACTCTCGCATGTGGTTGCGAAAACAGGTAAAAAGAGAAACGCACTGGTGAGAAGCAGCGCAAATGTTCGTGAAGTTTTCATCTGCCCATCCATATGGATAATTTGTGGTTTCCAACGCTCTGCGAAACTGTCCAGAGTCAGACTCCGGAAGCGGAAGATCGTAGGGGAACATTCGCTTCACACCGCATCCTGTTCGCTGGGGAAGAGGTCTGGTTGCTCCGCCTTTCGCGCGGGAACACCGGTTCGCTTGCTGCCAGCCGTGCCAATCAGACTTATTACTTCCAGGGTCTGGATTGATCATCCTGTTTTTCCAGCCCATCGGGTACGCGCTTCATATAATTCTCAAATCGATCTCGACATTCGCTACGAAGTTGAAATGAGTTTCGGGATTTCGTGTGGCAGCGCTAGTTTACCTGAAATTCTCCCCGACTGGGCCTGTTTTCATGGCCTTTCTCTTTTGGCAATAGGGATCTGCGAGCCCTACTTTGCATCGCGAACGCAGCGGAACCCCACTCCGCCGGAGCGGTCGTAGCCAGGCGCCATCAGCAGCAGCTTGTTGTGCTCGTCGTTGCGATACTCGCCGGGAAAGTACCATTTCGAGCCCTGTGGTTGGTAGTACTCTCCGCCGCGCAAAATTCCCCCGCGCGTATGCTCATCGGCGAATTCGTCAGTCCACTGCCAGACATTGCCCACCATATCCATCACTCCGTAGGGGCTTGCTCCCGCTGGATGGGCATCCACGGGGTCGGGGCCGGGCATGGTGTGGCCTGTGGCGAGGGTGGGAACGTTGGTCGGCTGCCACAGGTTTCCCCAGGGATAGATGCGGCCATCCGTTCCCTGCGCTGCCAGTTGCCACTCCCACTCGTGCGGCAGACGCTTGCCCGCCCACTTCGCGTAAGCCCGCGCATCTTCAAGCGAGACCCAGGTCACAGGCCGGTTCTCCCATCCCTTCGGATAGATGCCATCCTTCCAGTCGCGCAGGAAATTGATCGCGTCTTTGGGAGCGTAGTGGGTTGCATCCAGAAAATCCTTGAACTGCGCGTTGGTAACGGGAAACTTGTCAATGAAGAACGGAGCTACTTGCATGGCTTTCTCGTGGAAGCGCCGCGGCGAGTCCTCCCAGGGGTACTGCACATCGACGCCGGGATTTGCGCCGCCCTCAATCTCCGTGCCTCTGACCTTGAAGACGAACGCGCCGCCGGGAATCTTGACCATACCGGCCGGGGCCTTCGTCGCGGGCGTGGCTGGCGCAATCTCCACGATGCTCTGCGGCAGCACTACCGGCTCATGCGAGTAAGCGGCGAGCGGCTTTTCGGTCAGCGCAGCCATTCGTTGCATCAGCGACTTGATGGCAACGCCGGGCTCGCCCGGCGTTGCCAGAATCGCGCCGTATCCAGTAGCCTCC
>JBEKJU010000318.1:0-4253 GCA_050011095.1 Syntrophorhabdales bacterium | reverse complement strand
TCGTGACCCCCGTCGCCCTCGAAAAGGAGCTTCGCTTCGCCATCAGGGAGGGCGGGAAGACGGTCGGCGCAGGGGTCGTAACGGAGATAACAGAGTAGGAGAGGGTAGCGAACGATGAGGCAGAGAATCCGGATATGCCTGAAGGCATTTGATCATAGATTGCTCGATCAGTCGGTGAAAGAGATCGTTGACGCAGCGAAGAAGACCGGGGCTCAGGTTGTCGGACCGGTTCCCTTGCCTACGAATATCCAGAAGTTCTGCGTCTTGCGCTCCCCCCATATCGATAAGAAATCGAGGGAGCAGTTCGAGATCAGGACGCACAAGAGACTGATAGATATTGTCGAGCCCACGCAACAGACGGTGGATGCCCTGATGAAGCTCGAACTGTCGGCGGGCGTTGATGTGGAGATCAAGTCGTAGGAGTGTTTCATGGCGAAAGCGGATGTCGTAAATATCCAGGGTGAGAAGGTAGGGGAGATCGAACTGAACGACGCCATTTGGGCGACCGACATAAAACCCTACCTCATTCACGATGTGGTCCTGATGCAGCTCACGAACCGGCGCCGCGGCACCTCGTCCACGAAAACGCGGGGAGAGGTGCGGGGCGGCGGCAGGAAGCCGTGGCGGCAGAAGGGAACAGGCCGGGCAAGGGCGGGAAGCTCCACCTCCCCGGTGTGGGTCGGCGGCGGCACGGTTTTCGGGCCGAAGCCCAAGGAGTACCATATGAAGGTGCCCAAGAAGGTGAGGAGGGCGGCGCTGCGGTCGGCGTTGAGCGCGCGCTATTCGGAGGCTTCCGTAAAGGTCCTCGATAACCTCGACCTGGGCGCGATCGGCACGAAGAATTTCGCCGGCATCATGAAGGTGCTCAGCCTCTCGAAGCCCCTCCTCGTCGTGAACGGGAAGAATGAGATATTGGAGAAATCGGCCCGCAACATTCCCCACACGAAGGTGCTGAGGGTCGAGGGCCTCAACGTATACGACGTGATCAGGCATGAGCAGCTCGTCGTGACGGTCGAGGCGATTGAGAGAATACAAGAGGCATTATCATCATGAACCAGTATGACGTGATTGTGAGACCCATAGTGACGGAGAAGAGTTCCCTCCTGAAGGATGGATGGAACCAGTATGTCTTCGAGGTCGCGAGGACGGCGAACAAGATCGAGGTCGCGAAGGCGGTGGAGCAGCTCTTCAAGGTGAAGGTCATTTCTGTCAGGGTGATGAACATGGAGGGCAAGAAGAGGCGCGTCGGACGATTCGCGGGGAAGCGCCCCGACTGGAGAAAGGCCATCGTCAAGCTCAATCCTAAGGACAAAATTTCTTTCTTTGAAGGTGCGTGATGGGAGTAAGAGAATATAAACCGACCTCGGCGGGCAGAAGGTTCATGAGCGTGACGACCTTCGGCGACGTCACTAAGAAGGAGCCGGAGAGGTCCCTCACCGCCCCCGTGAAGAGGACAGGCGGCAGGAACAACATGGGACGGATCACCACGAGACACATCGGCGGCGGCCACAAGAGGAACTACCGGATCATAGATTTCCGGAGGGACAAGCTGGAGGTCTCCGGGAAGGTGGCGGCCATCGAGTATGACCCGAATAGATCCGCCAACATCGCCCTAATCCATTACGTGGATGGGGAGAAGAGATATATCGTCGCGCCCGCGGCGGTTCACGTGGGCGATACGGTGGTGGCGAGCAGAAAGGGCGACACGGAGATCAAGGAAGGAAACGCCCTGCCGCTCAAGCTGATACCGCTCGGCACCTTTGTCCATAACGTCGAGATGAAGCCCGGCAAGGGCGCCCAGATGGCGAGGAGCGCCGGAAGCTATGCGCAGATCGTCGCAAAAGAGGGGAGTTACGGCCATCTGCGGGTCCCCTCGGGCGAGGTGAAGCTTATCAACCTCTCCTGCATGGCCACGATCGGCCAGGTGGGCAATATCGACCACGAGAACGTGGATTGGGGCAAAGCCGGCAGGTCGAGGTGGCGCGGTGTCAGACCCACCGTGCGCGGGACCGCCATGAACCCAGTCGACCACCCCCTGGGCGGCGGTGAAGGGCGGACCAAGGGCGGCAGGCATCCCTGCTCCCCCTGGGGGCAGCTCGCGAAGGGGCTGAAGACGAGGAAGAACAAGAGAACCGATAAATTTATCGTGAAGAAGAGAGGTTAGGAGGTTTTCCGTGCCAAGGTCTCTAAGGAAAGGGCCGTTCGTTGACGACGATCTCATGGCGAAGGTGGAACGGGCGAGGGAATCGAGGGAATCCAAGGTAATCAAGACCTGGTCGAGGCGCTCCACCGTCACACCAGAGTTTATCGGAGTTACCTTTGCGGTTCATAACGGAAAGAAGTTCATCCCGGTCTTCGTGAGCGAAGAGATGGTGGGCCACAAGCTCGGCGAGTTCGCCCCCACCAGGACGTTCCACAGCCATTCCGGTGACAGGAAGGCGAAGGTCGTGAAGAGGAAAGATTAATGCTGGATGCCTTTTTGCCTTCGGTTCTTCCTTTTGTTGAGGGGGAAGCCGGGGCACCCGCGAAGCGGGTCGTGGCAGGGCCGATGAAGGGGGCGACGCTAGCCCAAACAATTGCCGGGAAGGCCAAGGTCGTGAAGAGGAAAGAGTAAGAGTAAGAAGGAGCGGGAAATGGAAATCGTGGCGAAGGCGAAAATGATGAGGATATCTCCTATCAAGGTCCGGATCGTGGCGGATCTCATAAAAGAGAAGAATGTGAACGATGCCTTGGGAATACTCGAGTTCACCCCGAGGAAAGGGGCCTTTATCCTCAAAAAGCTGCTCGATAGCGCCATCGGGAATGCGAGACAGAAAAAATACGTCGACGTGGATACGCTCTATGTGAAGAACGTCCGCGTGGACGAGGGTCCTACCATAAAGAGGTTTCTCCCGAGGGCAATGGGTCGGGCGACACCCATCCGGAAGAGGATGAGCCACGTGACGCTCATATTAGACGAATCATAGAGGGGAATTAGATGGGCCAGAAGACACACCCGATCGGTTTCAGGCTTGGGATAATCAGGACGTGGGATTCGAAATGGTTCGCCTCGAAGAATTATTCGCTCTTTCTCCATGAAGACATCATGATGAAGAGATTCCTGAAGGAGAGGCTCTATCAGGCGGGCATATCCAGGATGGAGATAGAGAGGGCGGCCAACAAGGACAAGAGAGCGAAGATGAATATCTGGACATCGCGGCCGGGTATCGTCATAGGGAGAAAGGGCGTCGAGGTGGAGAGCCTGAAGAGGGAACTCCAGGCCCTGACGGATAAAGAGATCCTCCTCAACATCACCGAGGTGAAGCGGCCGGAGGTCGATGCCCAGCTCGTCGCGGAGAACGTCGCCCTTCAACTGGAGCGGAGGGTCTCCTTCAGGAGGGCCATGAAGAGGAACGTCTCCCAGGCCATGAAATTCGGGGCGAAGGGCATTAAGATCATGTGCGCCGGCAGGCTCGCGGGCGCGGAGATGGCAAGGACGGAATGGTACAGGGAGGGCAGGGTTCCCCTTCAGACCATACGGGCGGACATTGATTACGGGGTCGCGACGGCGCGGACAAAATACGGCGTGATCGGCGTGAAGGTGTGGCTTTTCAAAGGTGAAGTCTATCAGGAGGCAAGGTAATGCTTGCGCCGAAAAGGGTCAAATACAGAAAGCAGCAGAAGGGCAGGATGACGGGCGTCGCAAGCAGGGGAAGTGACGTGAGCTTCGGCGACTACGGGTTGCAGGCGACGGAATGCGGATGGGTCACGGCCCGTCAGATAGAGGCGGCCCGCATCACCCTTTCGCGGTATGTGAAGCGGACCGGAAAGCTGTGGATAAGGGTGTTTCCTGACAAACCCATTACCAAGAAACCGGCTGAGACAAGAATGGGCAAGGGCAAGGGCCCCGTCGAGGGCTGGATCGCGGTCGTGAGGCCGGGAAAGGTCCTCTACGAGATCAAGGGCGTGCCCGAAGACAAGGCCCGCGAGGCCTTGAGGATCGCGGCCCAGAAGCTTCCGGTGGGGACGAGGTTCGTGATGAGGAGCCAGGTAGAATGAAAGCCAAGGAATTGAGGGAACTCACCCCGGAAGAATTGGCGAAAAGGAAGAAGGACCTCAAGGAAGAGGTATTTAACCTGAGATTTCAACACTCGACCGGGCAGCTCGAAAACACGTCGCGCATGAAGCTGGTAAGGAAGGACCTCGCGCGGATAGAGGCGGTTCTTCACGAGAAGGCATCGGGTAGGCAGGTGTAGCCATGGAACGGAAGAGGG
>JBEKJU010000317.1:0-4299 GCA_050011095.1 Syntrophorhabdales bacterium | reverse complement strand
GGCCACACGCATACTTGTGGCCGCCGAATTTCACAAGTAGGCTGGAAAGGGTCCTCACCGTGCCGTAAAGATCAAGGCCCGGAACGCCCCTCGCCGAACCCTTCCATGTGCCGTCCACCCGCGTGAAGATAATGCACGGCTTTCCATAACTCTCCGCCAGTTTCTGGGCGGCTATGCCGATCACGCCCACGGGCCAGTCCTCTTTGTGGAGCACCAGGGAGTGGTTCTCCGAGAGGCCCTTGTCCTCCATCATTCCGATTGCCTCCTGGATAATGGCCCCTTCCCTGCCCTGACGCTCCTTGTTCGCCGTGTTCAGCGCCGAAAGGAGCCTGTCACAGTCCTCATCCTCCGTGGCAAGCAGGAATTCCAGGGCGGCGAGCGGGTCTGAAACACGGCCGGCCGCATTGATCCTCGGGATAATGATGAAACTCAGGGCGTAGCCATCGGGCCTCTGCCGATAGATCATATTCTGTCTGAAGAACGATCTCAGCCACGCCCTCGGCTCCTTCTCCATCATCTCCATGCCGAACTTCACCAGCACCCGGTTGTCGCCGGTCAGGGGGACCATATCGGCCACGGTTCCTATCGTCACGAGGTCAAGCTCACGCTTCAGATTGACCGGTGCCTTGAGGAGCCCCTGCCTGTCCATGATCCTCCTCAGGGCCACAAGGAAGAAAAACGTCACGCCGCACGCCGCAAGCTCCCTCGTCGGAAAAAGGGCGTCCTTTCTCTTGGGATTCACGATGGCCTGTGCACCTGGATGGGGATCGCCCATCTCGTGGTGGTCCAGCACGACCGTCTCCATGCCGAGGTCTAGGGCCAGCTTTATCTCTGCCCCGTTCGATGAGCCGCAGTCAAGGCACACGAGGAGCTCGACGCCCTTTTGCCTCAACGCCCTTACCGCCTGAGGATTGAGGCCATAGCCCTCCTCCCGCGCAGGCAGGTATACCTCGGCCGGGACATCGAGGTGTTTCAGGAAATTGACCATCAGCGCCGTGGATGTCACACCGTCGGCGTCATAGTCGCCGAAAAGGCCTATCCTCTTGCCCGACCGGATCGCCTCCACTACCGCGTTGACCGCAGACTCCATATCGGGCAGCAAAAAGGGGTCTGAGAGGTGCTCGAGCCGTGGGTAGAGGAAGCGCTCGCCGTCCTCGGCCGTCCTGATGCCCCGCGTCGAGAGAATGCGGGCTACCAGGTGCGGGAGGTTGAGGCCGTGTTCAAGTTCTGCGACAACGGGCGCTTCACAAGGCTCGATTCTGAGCACGTGCTGTTCCTATGATCTGGGCCACGCGCGACACGCAGTGCGCGTCGAGGTAGGCATCGATCCCCTTGATGATCTTCGGTATGGCAAAGGGGTCGACAAATGTTGCGGTTCCCACCTGGACCGCCGTTGCGCCGGCCATGAGAAATGCGAGGGCGTCGTTCTCGTCCATGATCCCCCCTGTGCCGATGACCGGGACCGGGACGGCGCCCGATATATCGGCGACCGCTTTCAGCGCCATGCCCTTCAGGAAAGGCCCTGACAGCCCCCCCCTGAAGGGCATGCTCATCCCTTCCACATCTATTGCCACGGCAGGGAAGGTATTGAGGACCGTGATGCCGTCCGCGCCCGCCTCGCATGCGGCGCGCGCGATCGCCACGATATCCGTCACAAGAGGTGTCAGTTTCACGAGCAGCGGGAGGCGCGTCACGGCCTTCACCCTCTTGACGACCTTGAAGACGTCCGCAGCCTCTCTGCCGAGACATAGCCCCCCCTGCGCGATGTTCGGGCAGGAGAGGTTCATTTCCAGGGCAACGATAAGCCTGTCCGCCTTAGTCTGCTCGGCGCACCTCACGTACTCCTCTTCGGTAAAGCCGAAAAAATTGATGATAACAGGGGTTTTTTTTCTCTGGAAGAGGGGAAAGGCCTCATCGAAGAACCGTTTCAACCCTATGTTCTGAAGGCCAATACTGTTCATGAGGGCTGACCTCTCCTCCCAGAGCCGCGGCGGGGGATTGCCGTGATGGGGGTTCCGGGAGAGGCCCTTCGACACATACGCACCGAGCACGTCCACGGACCAGAGCGACTCTATCTCGCTGCCGTAGCCAAGCGTGCCCGACGCATTCATCACCGGGTTGCGAAGGGTCTTGCCGAAGAGCCTTACAGCGAGATCTGCCATAGATCGAATACCGGTCCTTCCTTGCAGACCCTCTTGTACGGCTCATTCTCATCGAGGGTCCTCTTCACGCAGCCGAAGCAGATGCCGAGACCGCAGGCCATCTTCTCCTCCACGAGCACCTGGCAGGCCGTTCCTTCATCGTGGAGCAGGCTTTTCAGGCTGCGGAACATGGCTTCGGGTCCGCACGCGAATACCTGGATGGGCCTTTTCATCCTGTCGATATGCTGGGCGAGCAGTTCCACGACATTGCCTTTACAGCCGAACGAACCGTCAATGGTGGAGATATGGGGCCCATAGGGGATGACCTTCTTGAGGAGCCCCACGTCGCCCTCCGTGGTGCAGCCCCAAAAGAGCGTACCCTTTTTCTTCATCTTCGTCCACAACAAATGGATGCCGGCCGCGCCGATGCCGCCGGCAACGAGCACTGGCGCGTGACCGGGCAGCGACGTGAAGCCGTTGCCAAGGGGCCCTAGGACCATTACCTTCCACCCGTGACCCATGACGGCGAGGGCAGCCGTCCCCCTTCCCACAACCCTGTAAAGGATCGAAAGAACGGCATTACCGTATGCGTAGATGCTGAAGGGCCTTCTCAGAAAAACATCGACCGAGGGAATCATGATCATCACAAACTGCCCTGGCCTAGGCCGGGCCATCGGCCTTGCGAGCCTGATCGTCGCGAGATAATAACCGGGCACCACGCACCTGTTCTGCAGGATCGTGCCTTCTATGTCATCGATCTGGTCCATCGGCCACCTTCAGGTACATCACGAGGGCATCCTCGTTCGTTTCCGTGTAATATTTCTTTCTCCTCCCGATCTTCCTGAACCCCAGCTTACGATAGAGTCTGATCGCATCCTGGTTGCCCTCCCGCACCTCAAGAAAAAACACCTTCCCTCCGCGCCTCCCCAGCACGCGGATCGCGTGCTCCAACAGTTGCGTGGCATAGCCTCTTCCCCTGGATTCCGGCGCCACCGCAATGTTCAGGACCTGCACCTCGTCGGCTATCAGGTAGAAGTTTGCATAACCGGCGACCCCGTTGTCAACCCTTTTTCTTAACACGAGATTAAAAGAAGGGGGGAAAGACAGGGTCTCCCGGAAGAGTCTCTCTGACCAGGGCGCGGCAAAGGACTTACTTTCGATCTCCATGACCCCGCCCAGATCGGACTCCCTCATTTCCCCGATCTCCGTGTCACCGGAGAAGTCGTTCCGCACGCCTGAGATCCTCCTCGTTGTTAATGTTCGTAAAGACCGATACCCCGTCATTGAAGAACACGGGATTGGGTGCGAGTATCTTCACTGGAAGCATGGCGAGAAGGCTCCTGATCTTCATGTTCCCCCGCTCGATTGCGGTAAGCATGGGCGAAATGCAGCTCCTGCGGTACAACGCGTGCATCGGCTCGAAACCGCCTTCGGTCTTCGGAATGACGATGTCTTCCCCGTGCGCGGCGTCCACGACATACCTCATCGACCGGGCCGTAACAAAAGGCAGATCACAGCCGAGCACAAAGACGTACTCTCTATCCGCGTGGATCAGGGCCGATACGATGCCTGTAAGCGAACCGTGTATTGGCAGGACGTCCGCGGCCACACGGGCATTTACCCCGTCGATCGTGTGGTGGAGACTCGATACCACGATTATACTCGTAAATACCTTTTTTGCAACATCGTAGGCATGGGTGATAAGCGTCTTGTTGCCGACCGGTACCATCGCCTTATCACGGCCCATCCTTCTGCTCCTGCCCCCCGCCAGAATGGCGCACGTGATTTCCATGAAGTCTATTTAACACCTTTTTCCCCCTTCAGTAAAGGCGCAGGGAACGGGAAAGATCAGGGCGACCCATTTTGCTATAGGGGCATGCAGGGGGAAATGGAGGATAAACTCCTTTACAAGTTCTCAGGCCAACTTATATTCCCGGTCTTCTGCGACCTTCTCCTCTTCATATTCCCGTCCATGGCGACGTGGCTGCCGACCGTCCTTTACGGCAAATAGGCCACCTGCTGTGCGATCCGCGCTCTTAGGGCTCGTCAGGAAATAAATGGGCCATCTGGCTCGTCTTTTTGTCCGCCCGCTTCGTTGCGAAAAGGTCATGTACATCCAGTACATTTGGCCTTTCCGCGCCTCGCCGATCGGCCAAAA
>JBEKJU010000316.1:0-4311 GCA_050011095.1 Syntrophorhabdales bacterium | reverse complement strand
GGCGAAGGATTTTTGGCCGATCGGCGAGGCGCGGAAAGGCCAAATGTACTGGATGTACATGACCTTTTCGCAACGAAGCGGGCGGACAAAAAGACGAGCCAGATGGCCCATTTATTTTCTGAACGAGCCCTTATATCGACTGCTCCCAGCCCTGGCCGGCGTCGTTGAAGGGCCGCACCTCGGCGACCTTGAACGTCACCGCCGCCTTCAGCCTCTGGGCGGCTGCGTCTCCGGCCCTCTTGGCCACCTGTTTCTTGAAGGCATCCAGCTTGTCACCCTCGGTCTGGCACTCGGTCATAGTGAGATAAACCCGCACCCCCTTCCATTCGGGAGGGGTCGGGCCCGGCTCGATCACGGCGAAGACCGCGTGAGGGTTCTGCTGGAGGTTTGCCAGGGTGCGGCTGTTCCCGCAGACCAGGATCATGGTCTCCTCGTCGATCATGCGGGCGGAGCCGAAATAGGCCGCGTCGACCAACCCCTCCCGGCTCGCGGTGCTCAATGTCCCTACCCTCGGCGATTTGTTGACGTACTCCATCAGGCTTTTCGGCATGGCGCCTCCTTATCCATTAGATTATTCCCGTATCCCCACTATTCCTATTATATAGCACCGCTGCCGGCTTGTCTCCAGGTCGCCGCGCGCCGATCCGCGCGCCGCCCTATACCGGGTTGCATCCTTAATACTGATAGGCCGTCGGTATCTTCTTCGCCTTCTCCTGGCCCGTCCAGTACTCGATGCGCTGCCGGATAAAGCTTATCCAGCCATCGACGTCCTGGGCCTTGAACCCCTTCGCGACCATATCCTTCTTGTAGCCCGCGATCACGGGCTCCGCGGCCTTTACCCATCTCGCGCTCTCCGTGTCGGAAAGGGGCAGTATCTGGCCGCCCTGCTTCACGAAGAATTCCCGGCCCTCGATATCTATGGCGTTCCATTCATAGAGCCAGCGATCGAGGAAATCCCTGGAATAATCGGTAATCACCTTCTGTACGTCGGGGGGAAGGCTGTTCCACTTATTCTTGTTCATGACGAGGTAGAAGGAAAAGACGCTCCCGATCTTCCACGACGCGGTCACATATTTTTCGATCTCCCCTATTTTGAAGCCCTTGAGCTGTTCCAGCGGACCGAAATTGCCCTCCACGACGCCCCTCCTCAGGGCCTCGTACGTGTCGACTATCTCGATGGGCATGGGCACGGCGCCGAGGGCCTTCGCGATGTCGCCGATCCTCCCGGTGCCCCTTAGCTTCAGGCCCCTGATATCCTCGAGCGTCCTCACCGGCTTGGTGAGTGTCTGGACGACGTTTACCGGACTCGTGCAGAAAACGATCGTGTGAAAACCGTCCCATTCCTTCGGCTTGAACTTATTGTAGAAATCATTGGCCACATGGCCGCCGATCCAGGGGCTCGGAAAGCCGAGGGGCAGTTCCATGATCTCCATGACGGGGAAGCGGCCCCTCGTGTAGGAACAATGGGAAAAGCCGATGTCAGCGATGCCCGTTGAGACGCCCGCCGCCATCTTGGGGGCCGAGAGCAGCGTGCCCCCCGTATACTGGGTGATCTCCACCTTGCCCGCGAGTTTCTTGTTCAGCTCTTCGCAGTACTTGCCGAGCATCAACGAATTCATGTGGGTGGTGGGAAAATAGTTCGCCAGCTTGAGCTTGATCACAGTCGCCGAGGCAACCGAGGAGACTGAAAGGAAAACCGCGAGAACGAACATGAGGAAAAACAGTTTTCTTTGCATGGCTTGAACCCCCTTTGTCTTTAGGGCTCGGAAGGAAATAAATGGGCCATCTGGCTCGCCATCTGACTCATTTATTTCCTTCCGAGCCCTTATTGATTGTCCCTCTTCATTGGATCCCCATACCCTAGTGCGGCAAAAACGCGCGTGCGAAGACCGTCCGGGCCGCCTCGCCCGGTCCGCGCCCGCACCGGCCCTCCCATCCGCTACCCGATCTTATAGAACACCGAGGGGAGCCAGAGGGCGAGCTGTGGAAAAAAGAACATTAGCGCCCACATCACAACGAGGGAGAGCAGAAACGGTGTCACCCCCTTGTATATCCGGCCCATGGGCTCCTTGGTGATGTTCTTGACGACGAAGACGCAGACCGCGACCGGCGGGATGACCACGCCGATCATTACGACGATGCCGATGAGTATGCCGAACCAGAGAGGGTTGAAACCTAGTTTGAGGACCGCGGGATAGAAGATGGGCGTCGCAAGGATCATGAAGGCGAGGTCATCGATGAACGAGCCGCCCAGTTCGTACACGAAGCAGATCAGTATCATGATGAGGTAACGGTTCAGGGGAAGCGCCACCACCCAGTCGGCCACCGCCTGGGGGATGTTCGTCACGGCGATGAAATGGCCGAGTATGGTGGAGCCCGCGATGAGCATGAGGATCATCCCCGCGGTGCGGATCGCCTCCTTGAGGGAGATCACATACTTCCTGAAACCCATGTTCCGCGTCGCCACCGCAAGGATAAAGATGGCGAACGTGCCCACGGCGCCTGCCTCCGTGGGGGTGAAAAAGCCCGCCATGATCCCGCCCACGACAAGGAGGAAGACGGCCAGTATCCATGCCACCTCAGGCAGGCCCCGGATCCTCTGCGCCCACGTTGACCGCTCTGACTTTGGGGCGATCCCCGGATTGATCCTCGCCCATCCGTAGATAATGCCGAGGAAAAAGACGGCGATGATCAACCCCGGGATGATCCCGGCGAGGAAAAGCTGCCCTATCGATTGCTCGGTGAGGATGCCGAATATGATGAGCACTACGCTGGGCGGTATGATGCAGCCGAGGGTGCCCACGGTTGCGACGATGCCGGTCGAGAGCCTCCTGTCATATCCGTACCGGTCCATCTCGGGTACGGCCACGCTCGCAAAGGTCGCCGATGTGGCGGCCGACGAGCCGCAGATCGCCTTGAACCCGGTCGCCCCGATGACGGTGGCCATGGCAAGGCCGCCGGGAATATGACCGACGAACTTGTTCGCGGCGGAGTAGAGCCGCACCGCTATGCCCGCGTTGAACCCGATCTGCCCCATGAGGATGAACAGGGGGAAGACCGTGTACCCGTAGTTCGTGATGACGTCGTACATGTCCCTCCCCAGGAGGTTCACGGCGGCCGAAAGGCCGTTGAAGTACGCAAAACCGGCAAATCCTACGAGGGCCATGGCGAAGCCCAGCTCGATGCCGGTCGCAAAAAGGGCCAGCAGCACGACGAGGGCGACGATACCGGCAGCTATCTCACTCATAGTGACCCCTCCAAATCTTGACGATGTCGTAGATGAAGACCAGGCACTCGATATAGCAGCAGACCCCCACCGCGTAGGCCACGGGGAAGAAGGGGAGCTTTATCGTCGGCGAGACCTCGCCCGATGTGTGAAACTCGTGGCCTATGCTGAAGAGGTTATAGGCGATGAGCGCAAAAAGGATAAGGCACAGGAGCCGCGTGAACGTGTTCATCACGGCCCTGGCCCTGGGGGAAAGCTTCTCCAGCAAGATCTCCATGTACACGTTGCCCCGCTCCATGGAGACTGTGGGAATGCCGAAGCCGATCACCAGCGCCAGCGCGAGGCTGACGATCTCGTATGTGCCGACGAGCGGATGGCCGAAGGCCCTCATCAGTATGTCGGCCACCGTCAAGAACATCATAAAGGTGAGGGCCGCACTCCCGATGGCGTCCAGCACGACCTTGCACACCCTCAGAAAAAGACTGAGCGTATTTTCCATTATCCCCCCCATCTTCCCCATGGCTTTTGCCCGCGCATCCCCTAGAGGCCGCGGTACAACCGGACATGACCGACTCCTTTACCTCTATAGTGTAAGTCGCCGGTTTTCCAGGTGCACAAAACCGTTTCGTTCTTTTAGCAATGCCACGCCGTGCTGTGGGATATGAGAACCATGGGAGGGATGCGCGGCCTGATCGTCCGTGATACCGCCGTTTCATATCGAGTTGCTTTCATTGGCTCCACCCGCCTCCACATGGGTACCCGGACGGCTGTGATGCGACGACAAAGACGCGACGAAGATAAGCAATTTGACATCGGTACGCATAGTGATTTTCCTTATTTTTCGATTGTGTCCCTTTCGAAGGGAACTGTCAAGAACAATTTCAGTGGAGTTTCGCCGGTTTTTCGGCCTGTTGCGAGGCAACCTATCGGAGATACGGAAGAAAACGGTAAACGCGAAAAAGGCGGATCAACTTGCGGATTCCCTGCAGCTTGCTGCAGGGAGAATCTTTTTCCGCTTCGCTCCGCCGGCAATTATTGGGACACCCACTTCGCGCGACCCACTGTGTGGGTACCCCGCGGTCGCC
>JBEKJU010000315.1:0-4356 GCA_050011095.1 Syntrophorhabdales bacterium | reverse complement strand
CTCGGATGCGTGTTGAGGAAGAAAGGATTCGATGTGGTGGCTGTCGCGTCGAGGCGGGAGGCCTCGCTGGATGCGGCGAGGCGCTATATCGGAGGGGATGTCCTCTACACGCTCGACAACAGGGAGGCGGTCGAGATATCGGATGTGGTGGCGGTGACGACCCAGGACAGGGAAATCGGGAATGTGGCGGCCAGGATCGCGGACGCGGACGGCCGGCTCGACGGAAAGCTTTTCTTCCATACGAGCGGCGCCCACGCCTCGTCCGAGCTTTCCGCCCTCGAAAATTTGGGCGCCCTCCTCGGCTCGCTGCACCCCCTTCAGACCTTCCCCGATATTGACGCGGGCATCGCCGTTCTTCCCGATACCTACATCTTTATCGAGGGCGATGAGAAGGCGCTTCCCGTCCTTCGGACACTCGCGTCAAGCATAGGCGCCCAGGCGGTCGTCATAGAGGGCAAGAACAAGGTGCTCTATCACCTTTCAGCGGTCTTCGTGTGTAACCTGCTCGCCGCCCTGCTCTATGCGGGGGAGGGCATCATGGGGCGCATCGGCATCGATCTTGCACCCTTCTACCCCATCATCAGGGCCACCCTGGCGAACATAGAGGCGAAGGGGCCGCTTTTGTCGCTCACCGGGCCGGTCGTGAGGGGGGACGCGGGAACGATCGCATCCCACATGAGCGCCATCGAGGGCATGACGCCCCACGAGGATGTGTACAGGAGTCTCTCCCTGGTAGCCCTCGAAATGGCGCGGGAGAGGGGGACGCTGACAGAAGGGCAGGAGGCGGCGCTCAGGGCGCTCCTGGAGAAATAAGGGGGGGTGCAAGAACGACCCCTTATACCAGCAATCAGGGAAGGGGAACGTCCGTCCCTCCGTGACTTATCCTATCCTTACGCTTGAAGTCATCCGGTGACGAGGGCAGGTCGCCCGTGGTTATGCCCTTCAGTTTCCTGATAACGTCATGATCCTCGCCGAGAACGGGCAGAAGCGCCTGAATCGCCCGGCCGATGGTACCGTTTAACAGGTCCTGAAATTCCTTCCTTGCCTCCTCGGGGAGCATCCCGTAGCCCCGGACCACGTGGTCTACCCACTTGGACAGGTATGAGGGCTCCATCTTTTTCGGGTAAACATAACCTTCCAACGATCCTGCCTTGGCCGCAAAATCATACACGTCGCGATAAATACCCATCAGTTCCTCCTTGCGGCAATACATTGTAGCTGTCGCCCGGCTGCGGGCGTTCCCGCATCAGACGACCCCTGCGAAGAGTTATAGCACCGACCGCACCCGAGTGCAACGGCCGGATGGTCGGACCACCCGCGGCGCACCCGGTGTTTCCCCTAATCCTTGCGGCCTGAATCGGATGGCCTCCTTCGAGGTGGGGGGGCCTGTGTCTCCGGTTTGTCCGGATCGCAGACCGCCTCCTCGGACGGCATGATGTCGAAGGTGAATATGGCCCGTGCCTTCTTCAGGGCATCATCCTGGACCTCCCTGTACCAACGGTCGAAACCCTCTTTCAGTTTCCTCCCGGCGTCGGTCAGGCGGTAGCCCTCCTTAAGGTTCTCGCTCCTGTAGACGAGCTTGAAGCCCAGTATCTCCTCGGTTCTTCTGATCTTCCCCCATGCGGCCCGATACGAGATGCTGAACTCCCGTGCGGCCTTCCTGAGCGACCCGTGGCGCTCGATGCCATCGAGGAGATCGGCCCGTCCGGGTCCGAAGAGGAGCCCTTTCTCCGTCTCGAGCCAGAGGCGGATGCACAGGACGGCGGCCGGATCCGCGGGCATGTCCCTTCCGTCTTTTCTTGTCCCCATGCAGTTAGATTATCACAGCCGGCCGGAGGTTTAAAGACGTTTCCGTGGTTTGCGGGGCCCTTGGGCTCCGTCCGCATGGACCCGCTCGCGACCGGCGGGCGCACCCTGTGTTGTGTCCCACCAGATAATGGCGCAGCGGACCGTGTTTTCGTAGGAGAGCGTCCATTGCCCGTCGGGTGCGGCGACGAGGTGCGCCTTGAGATAGGCCCGGAGCCTTCCTTCCTCCTCGGGGCTCATGTTGTCGAACATCCACGCCATGCCGGCGACGGCGGCGTCGAGACCCTCGTGCGTCCTGCTCCGCCTCTCCGTAATAAAGGCGACATTCGCCAAAATCCCCATCTGGTAGAGCATGTTGTAGTTATAGATGTAATCCGGCCCGAGGTCCAGGGGCCTCCCAACAGCGTCGAAGAGGCGGCGGTCAAAGGGGCCGTCGCCCACAATCGTCGAGATGTAGACCCGCCTCCGGGCGCGGGTGACCAATTTCATGATCGAGCTGCGAAGGTCGTCCGCCACCAGGGAACGAGAGGCAATGGCGACATCATATTCCCCGATGCCCCGCGCATCCCAATCATCCTCCCAGCTCCCCTCGATGGCCGTGATCGTGCCGATGCCGTAGACGCGGCAACGGTCCTTCAGGATGGAGAGCATCTTCGGGGAATAATCGACCGCCGTGATCGCTTTGACATGGGGGGCGAGGGCGAACGTGAGAAGACCGCTCCCGCAGCCCATGTCAAGGACGTGCCACGGCCGCTCGGGTTTCATGATGGAGAGGAATTGATGGACGTATCCCGATTCGGAGGCCGCCCTGTCAAAGGAGACCGCCCTTCCGTCCCAGAAGGACGGACCGCGGCTCGGGGACGTCCTTTGCGCCCGCTTTTCCTGCCACGCCTTGTCCCAGTCCATGCCCTTCACATCCACTGGCACCCTTCCCGTCCGGCGCTATCGACCGCGACCCTTCGTCGCTGCGCCGAAGGCGTGGGTGGATGTCTTTGAATGCAGTTTGGTATTATAGACGCCATCGTGTAAATCGTCCGTCGGCGCCGAGCGGAGGGTTCGGCGGGCCCCCCGTTCGCGCGCTGACAGGCAAAAGGCTAAAAGCGGGTAAGGAGAGGCATCCGGAACCGCTTCGCCACATGTGAGGGGAAAGACGATAAACCTGTGGGCCATCGACCATTCCCCGGACCATCGTTAGATATAGAAGAACATAACGATTATTTTATACCATTAATCATAAGGGAATGTCAACGGTTTTTTTCGGAATATTATACTTTACATACCTATCGAGACGAGGTAGGCTATGCTGAGTAGGCGAGACTACCTTGAGGGGGTGTGGTGGGTTTTGCATCGCTCCGACGATCCTGACAAAAAAGCCGTGGTCATGACTTGCTATCTTGACGACAGCGGCACCGACAATCAAGGGCCTGTGGCAGTATCGGGTGGAATTCTTGTCAACAAGGCCAATTTTTTACATTTTGATGAAAAATGGACATTTTTGTTAGACCGTTACAAGGTTCGGGACCACAAAGACAATCGTAGGCTTCATATGAAAGACTTTCGTAGCACTAATAAACATCTCAGCCGGCGCGAACAACGGGCATTGTTTTTGGGACTATCCGATCTCATAAATTCACATAAGTACATCAGTGTAGCTGCGACGTTAACTCATGACCAGTTCAAAACACTAGTACACGACGAAATTAAAGAACACACCGGAATGCATTTTTTTTGCTTTCTTCTCTGTGCGTTTCATGTTCACGGGCAGGCCGAATATATGAAATTCAACGAGAGGATTGCCTTCTTATTGGAACATCAGGAAGAACATGAAGAAGAAATTCTTCGTGCGCATGGACAATGGATAAGGCGGCAAGAACAGCAAGAACTTCACATGGGAACGTTAGGTTTTTCTGATGAAAAATTCTCTGCGCTTCAAGCTGCTGATGTTGTAGCTTGGGGGGTCAGAAGACAACTTAGCGGTCTTCCGTTCCCTTTTGAATTTGAGCCTATTTTAGACATCCTACGTGTAGATCATCTACAAGATCAATGGAAAGACGATGCTCTTACTACAATACTAAAATGGACAGAAGACGAGGTAGAAAAAGAGAAAGATAGATTAAACACCGCTACTTTGAGGATTTCTTAGGTGCAAGTATCTTCTCGCACGCCTTCTCAAACCTTTCCTCTGCACCCTCTTCCCGCACAGCTTTTGCAGTTTCCAAAAAGCGGGCATACTGTTCCTTCTCGCTCTCTGGTGGCTTCTTTCTCTTTGGCATATTTGCTCTTTCGCCCCCCTTTAATTAGACGTCGTATAGGTCAGTCTCTTCCCGACGACACCCTTCAAGCAATTGTCGGCGCGGTCCAGATCGTCAACGCCATTCGCTATCCTGTTATTATACCGGAAATCGAACTCAGCAAGGTATCTGTGAAGATGCTGTTGGCGCCGCTCAAACGGGTACCAAAAACGGCGGTGTTGGTCCCTTGCGGATGATGCTGTAGATAGTACTCCCCGCCGAGCCTTTTTGGCCTGTTAACAGACGTCGGCCCTGACAG
>JBEKJU010000314.1:0-4356 GCA_050011095.1 Syntrophorhabdales bacterium | reverse complement strand
AGACAAGGGTCGCTGCGTTCTTAGCGCTCCTTATCGTCTCTCTCTCGAACTGCAACCAAAACCATCCGAAGCAGGTCGAGAAGATCGTCGTCGGAGCGGAGACGACGGCTTGGGCGTCACCGCTCTGGGTGGCCGAAAACAAGGGCTATTTCAAGGAAGAAGGCCTCAATGTGGAAATACAGGGGTTTGAGTCCGGACGGACGGCGCTTCGAACGATGTTGAACGGACAGGGTATCGATATCGCTACCGCAGCCCAAACGCCGGTTATCTCCAATAGCTTCGCCAGGAACGATTATGCCATCATCGGCACTGCGACTTATTCGGATAAAGGTATGAAGATGCTCGCCAGACGGGACAGGGGGATAAGCGCCCCCTCTGATCTAAAAGGAAAGAGCGTCGGCATAACGAGTGGTTCCTCCGGCCATTTTTTCCTGGGCCTGTTCCTCGCCTACCAGGGGCTGCGAATGGCCGATGTGAAGACTATCGATATAGAAGCGACGCGCTTGCCTCAGGCGCTGATAGACGGGCAGGTAGACGCCATAGCCACCTGGGAGCCGAACATATACAATGCGAGCAAGATCCTGGGTGATAAAGCCCTTCTCCTGCCGGCCCGAGGCATATATCGAACGGAGTTCTACTTTATCGTCCGAAAGGCGTTCATTGAGAAGCACCGCGAGGCTTTGACGCGTTTCCTGAGAGCGATTGAAAAGGGTGACGATTTCATATCGAAGAACCAGAAAGAAGCCGCGGACATAGTTGGTCAGAGGGTGAACATAGACAAGGAGATCATGAATGCGACCTGGGATGACTTTCAGTTCAAACTCTTCCTCGACCAGCCCATGCTGGTATCGCTTGAGGACGAGGCGCGGTGGGCCATAGAGAACAAGCTGACGAATGCGACCAAGGTGCCCAATTACCTCGATTACATTTACACCGACGATTTGAAGGCGGTCAAGCCGGGCGCGGTAACCATAGCCGGCAAATAGGAAAAATACATGAGAATCAGTGCGAGATTGATGACTGCCGTCCTCGTACCACCGATCGTGACTCTCATCGTCGCTGTAGCCCTCGTTTACTCCTACCGGTCAGGAGAGGCGGCCCAAGCCAACGGGAACATGGCGCGTCAGATCAGAACCGCGATTACCGATCTGAACCATCTTGTCTTTGTGTATGTCACCTACCATGAAGAGCGGCCCAAACAACAGTTCCTGGCAACGCACGATTCGCTCTCCGGTCTGATCGCCGGCGTCCGCCTCAAGGATCCGGAGCAGCAGCGTCTCCTGGATGACATCCGCCTTAACAGTCAATCCATGAAAGACTTGTTCGTCAAGCTGGTCTCGAACGCCGAAAACACCGGGGCCGGAAAATTGCCCAAGGAAGCAGAAGAGCGGCTGCAAGAGCAGCTCCTCGCACGATCCTACAGGGCAGATTCGAGCGCCGCTCTTCTCCGAAGCCTCACCGATGACGACATAACGAAGACGCAACAAAGCACCATCGCCGTCGTCTTCTTGGTCCTATTTCTCACGACAGTCCCGCTCACCATACTGCTCGCCCGCACGAGGAGGGGCATCACCACCTCCCTGGTAGAGCTCCGGAAAGGCACCGAGGTCATCAGCTCCGGTAATCTGGAGCACAGACTCGCAATGCCTGCGAACGACGAACTCGGTGAGTTCGCCCGATCCTTCGATGCCATGACGGAACGGTTGCAGACCGTCACCGTTTCAAAGGATCGGCTGCAACAGGAAATTGAGGAGCGCAGGAGGATAGAAGAGGAACTCCGCGTCACCCTCACGAGCATCGGCGACGCGGTGATCGCCACCGACAAGGATGGCAGGGTCGCCTTCATGAACCCTGTTGCCGCTTCCCTCACCGGTTGGAAACCCGAGGAGATTCTGAACGAGCCGATCGACCGTGCTTTTAGGATCATCAACGAAAAAACCCGGCAACCCGCCGAAGACATTGTATCGCGCGTCTTGCGCGACAAGCGCGTCGTCACACTCTCCAACAATACGGCGCTCGTCGCCAAAGACGGCCGTAGTATCCCCATCGAGGACAGCGCGGCTCCGATTCTGGACGTGGCTGGCAACGCGATCGGTGTGGTGCTCGTATTCCATGATGTTACCGAAAAGAGGCGTGCCCAGGCTGCCTTGCGTGAGAGCGAACAGCGCTGGTCCACCACCCTTTCGAGCATCGGCGACGCGGTCATTGCCACCGATCCGGCCGGCGGAATCACCTTCATGAACTCTGTGGCGCAGGAAATGACCGGCTGGACACTCGAGGAGGCTTCATTGATGCCGGTGACGGAGATCTTCAACATCATCAACGAGCACACCCGCAAAGAAGTGGAGAGCCCCGTCGTCAAAGTGCTCCGCGAAGGTATGGTCGTCGGCCTCGCCAATCACACGATCCTCGTGAGAAAAGACGGTACAGAGGTTCCTATCGACGACAGCGGCGCTCCCATAAGAGATAAGTACGGCAACACCACGGGAGTAGTGCTCGTCTTCCGCGATATCACCGAACGTAAACAGGCAGAAGAGGCGGCGCGTGAAAGCCAGCGACAGAATGAGTTCCTTGCCAACATTATCGCACTCGGATCCCAGCCTTTTGGCGTCGGATACCCGGACGGGAGCCTAGGGCTCGTCAACATGGCATTTGAGCAGCTCACCGGCTACAGTGTCGAAGAGCTGAGGTCAATCGACTGGGCCACGACGCTCACCCCGCCGGAATGGGTCGAGATCGAGCGCCGGAAGCTCGAGGAGCTGCATCGCACCGGTCAGCCGGTGCGATACGAGAAGGAGTATCTCAGAAAGGATGGCAGCCGGGTACCGATCGAGCTGCTCGTTCACCTCGTTGCCGATCATGACGGACAACCCCAGTATTACTACTCCTTTCTCACCGACATCACTGAGCGTAAGCGGGCCGAAGAAATCACACAACATCTTGCCTCTTTCCCGCAACTCAATCCGAGCCCGATCATAGAGGTGGATATCTCCGAAACGATCACTTTCTCTAATCCGGGCGCTCAGGCCCTGTTGGAAAACCTCGGACTGGACAAAGGGGCTGCCGGAGCGCTCCTGCCCCATGACTTGGATGCCATTTTAGGAAATTGGGACAAGAAAAGTGAATCAACGCTCGATCGCGAAGTGTCGTTAGCGGACAGGGTTCTTAGCGAGACCGTTCAGCTCGTCCCTCACTTCAACGTCGCCCGTATCTACGCCCAAGACATCACGGCACGCAAACAAGCGGAGCACGAAAGGGAGTTGGCCGTTCAGTTCCTTCACACGATCAATGAAAGCACCTCGAAACAGGATTTAGTCCGCAGCGCGGCGACGTTCTTCCAGGAGCAGTCGGGCATGGAGGCCGTCGGTATCCGGCTCAAGGAAGGGGACGACTATCCCTACTACGAGACCCATGGGTTTCCCGGAGAGTTCGTCCGTCTCGAATCGAGTGTTTGCCTGAGGGATGATGAGGGGCGCACTGTCCGGGACGACTCCGGCTTTCCCATCATGGAATGCATGTGCGGTAACATACTTCGCGGGAGGTTCGATCCATCGTTGCCTTTCTTTACCGAACACGGCAGCTTCTGGTCAAACTGCACCAGTGAGCTTCTCGCCACCAGCACCGAAGAGGACCGGCAGGCCCGTACCCGCAACCGGTGCAACGGAGAAGGATACGAATCGGTGACTCTTATCGCCCTTAGAGCAGGGGACGAATGTCTGGGTCTCCTCCAGTTGAACGACCGCCGTCCGGGTCGTTTCACTCCGGAGCGGATCGCCCTCTACGAGAGGCTGGCGGGTTACCTCGCCGTGGCATTGGCGAAAGTCGAGGCTGAAGAGGCGCTGCGCGCTGCTCACGACAATTTGGAGATGCGCGTCAAGGATCGTACCACCGAGTTGCAGCAGGCCTACGATAGGCTCAAAGAAGAGACAGAAGAGCGGGCACAAATCGAGGCCCAACTCCGCCAGGCGCAGAAGATGGAAGCCCTCGGCACAATGAGCGGCGGCATCGCTCACGATTTCAACAATATCTTAGCCGCCATCATCGGTTTCACGGAACTCGTGGCGGGCCACGCGGCCAAAGGGAGCCGCGATGAACGCCACCTCGCGAGGATCATGGAATCTTCCTTGCGGGGCCGCGATCTGGTGCGCCAGATGCTCACCTTCAGCAGACAGACCGAGCAGGAGAAGAAACCCTTGAGCTTGAGCAGTATCGTCAAAGAGACCGTCAGGCTCATTCGGGCCACCACGCCGACAACGATCAGTATCAGGGTCGATACCCAAACTGAATCGGGGCTGATCCTTGGAGACCCTACACAGATACAGCAGGTCATCATGAACCTCTGCACGAACGCCGCCC
>JBEKJU010000313.1:0-4356 GCA_050011095.1 Syntrophorhabdales bacterium | reverse complement strand
GGCCCCAAAGACGCTCGGAGAGTCGATGGAAGGAAGACAAAGCCAGTCTATGGAGCCGTCCAGCCCGACGAGGGCAACCGTGCGCATGTTTCCGATGACGCCATAGTCGCTTATCTTTTTGTACACGCTGTCAGTCCCCGTCCACAGTACACGCCCGCCCTTTCAGGCTAAAGAAGAACTTGAGCACCTTTTTGACTCTGTCCGAGAATATCTTCGTTGCCATCAGGTTCACGGCTACGCGTTTGTTTATCTCTCCAAGTGTTGGATACGGATGGACCGCTGATGCCAAGGTAGAGAGTTTGACGCCCCCGTTCATGACGGCCACCCACTCACTAAGCAGGTCTCCGGCCTGCGGTCCCAGGATCTGCACCCCGATAGGCCTTTCCTTTTCATCAAGGAGCATCTTTATCTTCCCGATCCTCTCATCCTCTGCAAGGCTTCTGTCATTATTCTCGAACGCCTCTGACCAGACCGAGTAGTTGATCCCTGCGGCCTTCGCCGATTTTTCGTTCATGCCGATACTGGCAAGCTCGGGGTCCGTGTAGGTGACCCAGGGGAGGTACGTATAGTTTACCTTTCGTGGAAAGTGGAATATGGCGTTGCTCAGGACAATACCCCCTTCGTAACCGGCGGCATGGGTGAACTGGTAGACGCCGGTGACGTCTCCAGCCCCGTATATGAGACTCCGGGTAGTCCTCAGCTTTTCGTCGAGTTTCAGACCTTTCCCGTCAAAGGTGACACCGACATTTTCGAGACCCATACCGTCCAGGTTTACCTTTCTCCCCGTAGCCACAAGGATTATCTCCCCACGGACGCTTCCCACCTCGTCGCCCTTCTTGAAGGTGACTTCCCGCTCGTTGCCTACGTTCCTCACGCTCTGGACCGCTGCACCGAGAAGAAACTCAACCCCTTCCTCTTCGAGCACTCCCCTGACCATGTTCGTCATATCAGCGTCGTCGGCATTGAGGATCTGTTTGAGGAACTCGACCACCGTGACCTTAGTACCCAGCCTGGCGAATGCCTGGGCCAGCTCGATACCTATAGGCCCTCCACCGATAATTACCATCGATTCCGGGAGCTTCTCCAGAGAGAAGACCTCCCTGTTAGTGATAAACGGAGTTTCCTTTAGGCCTTCAATGGGCGGTACAGCCGCTGAAGAACCTGTGGCGATCACCCAGTTCTTCGCCGAGTGGCGCTTTCCGTTCAGGCTGATAGAGTGTTCGTCGACAAAGGTTGTCTCGCCGAACTCGACCTTTGCCCCGAGGCCGCAGAACCGCTCTTCGGAATCGTGTCTCTGGATGGTGTCAATAACCGATCGTATTCTCGCCGATATTTCCCGGAAGTCAGGACGTTGAATGTCAGCCGGGGGAAGGCCGAACCGTCCTGCGTTCTTCATGAGGTGGTACACCTGGGCCGTCCTGATGAGCGTCTTACTCGGCACACACCCGTAATGGAGGCAGTCGCCCCCGAGTCTTTCCTCCTTTTCTACAAGGAGCGCCTTGGCGCCCGCCTGTGCGGCGCCCGCCGCGACCGTAAGGCCCGCCGCACCCCCGCCGATGATGCCTATGTCGAAATCATACGCTGTCATGCGGTTCCCCCTTCTTACAGATAGAGTTAGATGCTGTCGTTCTTCCTCCTCGTTCTATAGAGGGCGACAAGCTTCTTCACGGCTATGGGAAAAATTCCGATGAGTACAAACGAGATGAGCAGGCTCGGCGAGAGTATTCCTTTCAGGGAGTCAATCTTCGCCAGTTCTTTTCCTGCATTTACGTAGACGATAGTACCCGCAAGCATGCCGAGCTGCGATACCCAATAGAACCTCCGAAGGGGCATCTTCGTCAGTCCCATGACCAGGTTGATCATCCAAAAAGGGAATACGGGAATCAGGCGTAGCGTGAAGAGGTAGAACGCCCCTTCCTTCTCGATCCCCTCATTGACCCTTGCGATCCTGTCACCAAACTTGCCCTGCACCCAGTCCCTCAAGAGGAACCTCGCAACGAAACAGGCCACGGTTGCGCCTATGGTGCTGGCGAAGGAGACAATGAGGGTACCGGTCAAGAGGCCGAAGAGTGCCCCTCCGGCGAGCGTCAGCACTGCCGCTCCGGGTAGCGACAGTGAAGTGGCAATCACGTACACTACAAAATAGACTAAGATCACCAACGCCCGGTGCTCGCCATAAAGCACCGTGAACCTGTCTGCCGACGCCTTCAGATACGTGAGCGTAAAGTACTGACCCAGATTGAGCGCCCAGAAGGCGACAAGGACACCGATAATCACCGCAACAATCAGCAGCTTTTTGACGAGGTTCTTGCCCACCCTTTACCCCCTCTGTTCTGGGTTGCCCGGTCCGCGTTGACCGTTCCACCGATCCCCACCCCTTTCGGGGAAGCGAGTCGTGGGCTTTCCCGAGGCTATGGGAAGTATAGATGGTTTCCTCATGGGCAGGAGGTCTTCTCTCTCGGGTTCTTCATGATACGCGTCCCTCTATGGCACGATCGAGCCGGCGCAAGAAGAACCGGCACCCGCCGTGCATCCCAAGCAGTGCTCTCCGGTCATGATCCGGCGCTCTGTCAAAGCGACGGGCTCAAACCGCTCGATATGGTCGGGCGCTCCGTGATTCACCGGAAGACCAAGGGCCAAGTTAAAGTCACAATCATAGATGGTTCCGTCCCAGCCTATGTTTACCTGGTGTCGACACATGAGTCCCGGCACCGTCTCCGGATTGAAGGAGGACCGAAGGAGACGCGCATAAGCATCATCCTGGTGCTCACGGATGAGTTCCTTGTGGAAGCGTCCCAGGGGCATGTTGGTAATTGTGAATAAATGCGTGAAAGAGAGGCCAAAACGGCTCGCCAATTCACGCCGGTAATCCGCCTCCAGGGCGGTCTGTGCAGACGGCAGAAACGGCCCTCCCGGATTATACGCAAGGCTCAGGGGCAATAAAGAATCGACACCATACCCGAGCCCATTCAACCGTTTGATTACCGCGATGCTTTTCTCGTAGACTCCGGGTCCCCTTTGCGAGCGGACGTTCTCTTCCTTGTAGCAGGGGAGCGAGGCAACCACCTGAACCTTGTGCTCTCCGAAGAAATCCGGCAGGTCCTCCATCCCCGGCTCGAAAAGAGCGGTCAGGTTTGTTCGTACCTGAACCGACAAGCCTTTCCGGCAGAGTCCCTCAACAAAACGGCGGAAATCGGGGTTAAGCTCCGGGGCGCCACCGGTGAGATCGACCAGTCGTGGGCGGATTCGTGCGGCTGCCTCCAGAACCATTTCCATCATGGGCCACCCCATCATCTCCGTTCGCCATGGACCGGCTTCCACATGACAGTGGATGCACTGCTGATTGCACTTCAGGCCTAGGTTAACCTGGATGATCCCGATCTCTTGGCTCTGTAGTCCATCGTAGCCATGGCGCGCAATGATCTCCTCAAAGGCATTCATATCCATTCCCCTCCTGTGCGGTTCTATTCGGCGTTCTTGATGTCATTCGGTCTCCAGTTGTAATCGAGGTATTCCAGGGTCACTTTCTCTTTGGTTAAGTATTGCCGGTCCTGCTGAGTCAAAAAGGGCAAAATGAAGGTGAGAGTTCCCCCTCCGAGACTCTCAAGGTGTTTCTTGTCGAATTTGAACACCTGGGAGACAAAGAGAGTTTTCTTTTCCCGATCGAGGTGATGGCCTTTGCGATGGTCGGCCGCAAAGACTCCAAGCATACTGATGAGAAAGAAAGTTATAATCCCTGCAACAAGTTTGTCCGGGCCAATCTGAGCCCTTGCGTGTGCGCCATTCATCACGAGGACCCGCCTTCGGCCATTTCGCGCAGTCTGTCGAGCGATTTGAGCACGAGATGCTTACCTTCACAATTGACGCTCCATCGGCGCTGTAATCCTCCCGCATTGTCGCCCAGGCACGTTCTGCCAGGTAAGGCCCCCGAAGCCTCCAGTTTTCCCTCTTCATCTTTCTGGCCGTCGAGCCGTTTCCGTTCCTCGTTCATGGCGCGGCCTCCGTCCCGACCCCACGCCCAGGCTGCGGCATCTTCTGAAGGCACTAATGCCCGGTAAAGAGCTTGAGATATTCCCCGTAGCCCTCTTTTTCCAGATCCTCCCTGGGGATGAACCGCAGGGCGGCGGAGTTCATGCAATACCTGAGGCCCGTAGGTTTCGGCCCGTCAAGAAAGACGTGGCCGAGATGCGAATCCGCGTGCTTGCTCCGCACCTCGGTGCGCCTCGTGAAGAAGCTCCTGTCTTCCTTCTCCACGATGTTATCCGGTTGTAGAGGCCTTGTAAAACTTGGCCAGCCTGTGCCGGATTCGAACTTGTCAAGCGAACTAAAGAGAGGCTCCCCGGAGACAATGTCAAC
>JBEKJU010000312.1:0-7090 GCA_050011095.1 Syntrophorhabdales bacterium | reverse complement strand
CCCAGACGCGGATTCTTTACCTGGCGTTTGCCCGCCTTGCCTTGAAGCTGCTTATACACCTCGTACATCATCCTGAGGCCGGAGGCGCCGAGGGGGTGGCCGAAGCACTTGAGCCCGCCGTCCGTGTTGACCGGCAGTTCCCCCTCCAGGGTGAACGTGCCGGCCCGCACGTCTTCCGAAGCCCTGCCCTTGGGGCTGAATCCCAGGTCCTCATAGACCACCATTTCGTGGATGGTGAAGCAGTCGTGCACCTCGGCTATGCTGATTTCCTTTCGCGGTTCTTTTACCCCTGCTTCCGCGTACGCCCTCTTTGAGCCGCGCACGTTCTCCTCCATATGGGTGAAATCGTAATCCTGCCGCATGGCGCCCTCGCGGGCGCCGGTGCAGATAGCGGACGCCTTGATATAGATGGGGTCAGCCCGGAACTGCCTGGCCATGTCCGCCCTGGTCACGATCGCCGCCGCCGCGCCGTCGCTCACGCCGCAACAGTCGAAGAGCCCGAGGGGCCACGCCACGATCGGCGCTTTTATCACAGCAGCCTCGGTCAGCTCATTCTGGAAGTGGGCCTTCGGGTTCAGACTGCCGTTGTGGTGATTTTTGACCGCGATCCGGGCGAGCAACTTCTTGCCCTCCTCGGGGCTTATCCCGTATGCGTGGAAGTATCTGGAAGCCAGATAGGCAAACGCGGCGGGTGGACTATACCCCGGAACAACGCCGGAGTTCCCGACGGTTGAGCTCCCCACCACCGCCGGACCGGCGAGGCCGACTTGATCCGAATCCTTGAGTTTCTCCACACCGAGGGCGAGGGCGATATCGCAGGCGCCGGCGGCAACCGCGTATGTCGCGGCCCTTAAGGCCTCCGACCCGGTGGCGCACATATTCTCAACCCTCGTGACCGGGGCATAGTTTAGCCTGAGGGGCGCGAGGGTAATCGCGCTCAGGCCCGAGAAGACCGTCCCTATCCAGGCGGCCTGGATATCGTCAGGTCCCAGGCCCGCGTCTTCGAAGGCCTCGTAGGCCGCGTCTATTATGAGATCGCCCACCCCCTTGTCCCACAGTTCTCCGAATTTCGTGCACCCCATCCCGATTATGGCCACTTTATCCCTGATACCTTCCATTGTACCCGCTCCTTTTTAGTCCTTTGACCCGTCAACGCTTGCAGGTTTTGCCTTCCAGAAGTAGTTATTGATCCCGCTGCTCCGGTACAATCTCCTGAATGTCATCTCTATCGGCATCCCCACTTCAACCTTTTCCGGCTGACAGTCGGTCAGCTCGGATATAAGGCGTCCGCCCCCGTCAAAATCGACGACACCATTTACACCGGGGGGATTGAGGGTCGGCTGCAGCACGTCCACCGAAAAGGTGAAGAGCCTGCCCCGCTTGTCGGAAAACTTGTAGTCCTCGAAATTGTCCTTCGCCCGGCAGACGACGCAGATCCTGTTCTCCGGATACTGGGGCGTGCCGCACGCCTTGCACCGTACCCCGTAAAATGCGAGGATATTCTTCTTCTCCCGCCAGAGGCATTTAAGGGAAGGCGCGGAGGGCTGGAAGAGCCTGGATGCCTCCGCCTTCACGAGGCCGCGCCACTGTGCGTATTTTCCGTAAACAATGGGGATGTTCCTTTTCAGTGTCTCCTCGATCGTCAGCCCGATGCGGACCTTGCCTATATCCTCCGTGACGCGGAGCACGAACGCATCGGCGCCGTCACCGTATGCCATGAAGAGGATGCGGTCCCCGGCCGATGCCTTCTCCAGGGCGGCGGCGAGCATGATGAACGGGGCGGGGCTGCCCGTATTGCCGATCTGAAAAAAGAGCGGGTCCTGGACCTGCGCCTTGTCGAACCCGAGGCCCTTGGCAAGACCCGCATGGCTCTTCCCGTCGGGGGCGTAAAAGACGACCCTGGAGAAGTCGCCCGTCGTCAACCCGGACCTGCTCATGAGACCCGAGACTACCTCTTTCATCACGGGCTGATACCCCGCGTTCTCAACGAATCGCTCCTCCGAGCCCCGCATGAATTCATCTTCGTCGGTTCGCCATGCATCCGTAAACTCGTTGAACACGGAGTAGCTCGCTTCAATGTCCGCGATCACACCCTTCGCCCCTATTGTCAGCGCCGCGGCCCCGTCACCGAGGACCTGTTCGAATGTGCCTTGGGCCGCGCCAAGCCGGCAATCCGAGGTCGTGACCATCACATGTTCGCTAGAACCCGCCCGCACGGCATCCGTCGCCGATTTCATGGCCGATGCGCCCGCCCGCAGGGAGTTGGCAAAATCACACGTGGGAGAGTCCCTGTCCAGATCGAGGGCGCTGGCAACGATGGACGCTGACTGTTTCTCCTTGTAGGGCGCCGTCGTTGTCGCGAAGAACAGGGAGTCTATTTTCTCCCGATTGTCCTTCATCAGATCGAGTCCGGCCGCGACGGCCATGGTGATGCTGTCCTCGTCGCACCCGGCCACCGCCTTCTCTCCACCGGGGCTTCTCGCGCCCCACATCCTGCCGATCTCGTCCCGACTAATCCTGTAAACCGGGACGTAGACGCCAATCGAAGTGATTCCAACCATGGTCGTCTCCTTTATCTCGATGATATCAAACAGCAGCTACCGGTAAACGTCTCCCGGTGCCGGACCGCTCTCCTTTAGTCAAGCCTGCTGCCCCTGCACAGAATCGACAGCACCCTGAAAAGGACGTTCGGCCTGAGCGCCTTCTTTATGAGACCCCGTACCTCGTACTGACCGGCCAGCTTTTGCGTGACTGCAGTCTGGAAACCCTCGAAATCGGCGATCATTGTCGTCTTGCCAAGGCCCGTCGAATTAACTCTCATCTCCTGTACCTCCTTGCTATTGTAGGTTACTAATTCACCATCATACTGTTACCTTTATAGAGAAAAAGCATAATGCAGTCAAACTAAAAATACTAATGTAGTTATTTAGCTTAGGTAATAAACTGGCGCTGGAGGTACGGCGTGAGGGCAGACGGCTTGATTTTGGCTTCTCTATCGTCCGTTCAAGCCTGATATTATAGACTCATAATAAATTGAGAAAGCGCCGTTATGACGGCGGTCGAACTTTACTACTCATTTGAACTGACCCACCTTTGCTTAAGAGAAGTACCCACCGATAAGATGTTCGCATTCTCTTACCCACCTGCGTAGCGCACCCTCGCTCCTCTCCAGCAACCCCATTACAGATATTGTCTTTTTGCGTTTTTGAGCGCCCCGACCTATGACTTTCCAAGGTGCGAGGACCGCGATGTCATTCTCGGCCTGTGAATAACCACCGTTCGTCGCGCCAAGTTCGGCAAGTCGCGAATTGTCCCCTCCATGCCTCCACCCTCGAAGCACTCCGGCGCGCTACGTCGACCGCCGGGACCGGCTTCTTTCAAGAGTAAGAAGCCTCTTTGCGAACGAGCGCGGCGGCAGATTGGCCGTATGGAACGTAGAGAAAACGATTGTGATACTGTCACGGCGGACAGGCCTACACAGGGGGAAAGCCATGGGCCGAGGCTTCATGACCTTCGGCACGATTCGCCATTCAGACGATGCTGCGGCGGTATCGGGAAGGTCTCGACGTCGAGCCGCATCTGCCGGAACTGAGCACGTATCTCGGTCATGTCCATGTCAAAGACACGTAATTGGTACATCCCGGCCGTCCCGGAGCTCCTGCAGTTGGCTACCTGCGTCTGGAACGGCAAGGGGACCGCTCAGGCAATGTGGCCCTAATGGAACAACATCGTCGCATTCTTTGCCGCCTCTCATGAGCGTACCCTTGCCCGCATCAAGGCGCTCGGGGTCATTGCCGATAGCGGATTCTACCTGAAGCCGTTCATCGGACGACTGGGGGAGGAGAAGCTCACCTATATCATGGCGTTAAGGCTCGTAAGGCCACTCCGGCGACAGATCTATTCGCTCGATGACTGGAAGGACAAAAAGGAAGTTTACTTCAGCATCAGGGAGACGCGGCTTATCCCGTCTGGCATGAGGGTTCGCTTCAAACCCAGCTTTCGGCAGAGATTGAGCATACGATCGTTCTCGCTCAGCACGATTCCGTAAATCTCCTCCAGGGACTTGTCCTGGGCAATACCGATCATTGAGTCGATAAGAGTATACCCTAGGCCCCGCCCGTGAAAGTCGTCATGAACAAGAACGGCGAACTGCCCACTTCTCAAGTCCGGCTCTAAGGTGAGCCTCCCGATGCCGACGATCCTCTTTTTTTCTGAGTCCCGTATCTCGGCGACAATGGCCATTTGCCGCTCATAGTCGATATTGCAGAAGCGGATGAGCATATCGTGGGTAATCTCCTTTATGGGGTTGAGGAAGCGCTGTCTCAACGTCCGCTCGGAAAGGGTGGTAAGCATCTCGTGCTCAAGTGGCTCATCTTCAGGCCTTATGGGGCGGAGCAGTACCTCGGTCCCATCCATCAAGACGGTCGGCATCACGTAGCGGGTGGGATACGGGGTGATGGCAAGGTGCGGGTAGGGGGTTCCATGGTCGATCAGCCCGGCCTCCAAGACTACGTTGACGTCCAGCGCAAAGGCACTCCCTCCGGAGATGGCCAGCGGATTAATATCCATCTCGGCTATCTCCGGGAAATCGGCAACAAGGTTTGAGAACTGCACCAGAATGCTCTCCAGTTGCCTTATATTTGCAGGGGCCTTTCCTCTGCACCCCTGGAGCATCCGGTAGACCATGGTTTCTTCCATTAGGCGGAGTGCCAGAGTTTGATTGAGCGGTGGTAATCCCACTGCGACGTCCCTGAAAATCTCGGTGCCGATCCCTCCCATCCCGAAGGCGATCACCGATCCGAACTCGGGGTCTTTCTTTACGCCGATCAGCACTTCGTAGTCAATCTTTTCGACCATCTTCTGAACGATGACGCTTTTGACGACCGCGTCCGGACGGAGGTCTTTCACTGTCTGGGTCAGGGATTTGTAGACCTCCTTCAGATCCTCTTCGGAACCGATGCCAGTAACTACTCCCCCCACTTCCGTCTTGTGAGGGATGTCGGGTGAAGCGATCTTCAGCACCACGGGATATCCGATATCCTTTGCCGCACGTGCAGCCATTTCAACGCTTTGGGTTACCCTGGTCTTCACGACCGAGATGCCATAATCATCAAGAAGACTGGCCGATTCTTCAGCACTCAGGGCCGTTGTCCCCTGTTTCAGGGCCTTCCCGACTATGGCCTTAACGTGGAACTTGGGTATCATCCTGCCAGCCGCCAGCTCTGCGGGCGTTTCATAAAGCAGTTCGAGGTTCCTCTTGTACTTGTGCACTTACATGTACGTCTTGACCGCCTGTTCTGGCATATCGTACGTCGGTATGGCGTGGTGCTGGAGAAACTCGACCCCTTCCTTGATACCAGTACCGCCCATCCTAGTCGCGATCACCGGCTTAGGGGATTTACTCGCGAGCTCGACCACCGCTTCGGCAAGACCAACGCGATTGGCGATTGCCCGAGGCGAATGAATCACGTGGACCCCGTCGACATTGGGGTCGTCCAGACAGGCTTGAATTGCCTGTCTGAACCTCTCGATGTCCGCGTCTCCCAGTATGTCCACGGGGTTGCTCCTGCTCCAGTGGGGCGGAAGAATCCGGTTGAGCTTTTCCACCGTCTCGTCCGAAAGGTTGGCCAGCTCACCGCCAAGGGAGAGAAGGGTGTCAGTGGCAATGATGCCGACGCCCCCTGTATTGGTGACAATGGCCAGACGCGGGCCTCTTGGGAGGTGCGTGGAATCGAGAACTTCGGCGACGCTGAAAAGGTCCATTACCTCCTTTACCCGCACTATCCCGACCCTCTTGAAGGCTGCGTCATAGACTTGATCGCTTCCCGCCAGTGCACCGGTGTGGGAAAGAACGGCCTTCGCGCTTTCCGCGAACATACCGGGTTTGAGCACGACCATGGGCTTGCTCCGTGCAAAACCCCTGGCCGAGCTGAGAAATTTCTTCGCGTTCCCCACGTTTTCCATGTAAATCATGATGCTCCGCGTGTTATAGTCATCGCCGAGAAAATCTACCAGGTCGCCATAGTCGATGTCGATCATGGAGCCCAAGGCAGCAAACATGCTGAATCCTAGGTTGATGCTCGTTCCCCAGTCGAGGATCGCGTCGCCCAACTGGCCGCTCTGTGAGATGAAGGCGATATTTCCCGGTACCGGGTTGATCCTGAGGAAAGAGGTGTTGAGGCCGATGTGCGGTCTGATGACACCCAGACAATTGGGTCCGATTATGCGCATCCCGTATTTTTTTCTGACCTGGATAATCTCATCTTCGAGCCTCTTGCCTGCACTGCCTGTTTCCCGGAATCCGGCGGAAACGATGATCGCCCCTTCGGCCCCTGCCTTGCCGCATTCTTCTACAAGGGCAGGAACGGTATGCGCCGGCGTGGCGACGATCACGAGGTCGATCTCATCCTGGATATCCAGGACCGAAGGATAGCAATTCAGACCGGAAAGGGTCTTATGCTTCGGATTTACGGGGAAGATTTTTATGTCTTTAGACAGGAGGAGATTTTCGAGCGTGCTTTGCCCAACCGCCCCCTCCTTTTCGCTCGCGCCTATAAGGGCAATTGTCCGGGGATTGAGCATCTTCTTGATGTCGCCCATGATCTACCCCCCATTTGTGTGCAAATCTATACACTCAAATTTATTGTTATCGTCACACAGAGGGCTTGACACCGCTTATGCCTTTACCCAATGCTTCACGTTGAACGGGCAATTGGCAATCTCCGTCCCACCTTCGGCACGCCTAGACCGCTTTTAATGACGATTCACCGCTTCTCCTCGAAGCTCCTCTCTATATACTGCATCCGGAACCTCTCCATCATGACACCTCTGCCTTACGTGGTGTGCCTCAACTTTGGTGTCCGCTAAATCCAACATTCATCAGACGAATTCACCACCATACTGTTACTTTTATAGAGAAAAAGCATAATGCAGTCAAACTAAAACTGCTAATGTAGTTAATTAGCTCATCTCATAAGTAAGGTCCTCCAGGGGCCACCTACAAGCCAAGCCGGAACCACACCGCGATCCGTTGCTTGTGGGACATCCTGCAAGTCGCCTACCCGCGAATCCCGTTGGCGCCGTTCAAAAA
>JBEKJU010000311.1:0-6770 GCA_050011095.1 Syntrophorhabdales bacterium | reverse complement strand
GTTATGATGCTACAGCCTGTATCGCCATGGTAGCCTGGATTCAGAAGAGGAACCATGTGGCCTACCTATCGTACAGAAAACGGAAACTGGCTCTCGTACGTCAGGTATCGTTGTGGGGTTATAAGCAACTATAAGGCAGAGAGGCTTTCGTATGGGGCATCCTCCGGAACCTTGAATAGGGAGCTCGCCCTCATGAAACATGCCTTTACGCTGGCGATCACCGAGTGGCAGTGGGTAAATGATAACCCGGTCAAAAAGGTGTCGATGGAAAAGGAAGCGCCCGCCAGGGACCGATGGCTGACCGATGACGAAGAGAAGGGCCTTCTTGCCGCCTTGCCGGAATGGCTGCGGGAAATCGTTGTGTTCGCCCTCGATACCAGGTACAGGAGGGGAGAGGTTCTATCGCTTGCCTGGAAGCACGTCAACCTAGAGACGGGCGTCGCAACGGTTTTTGGCAGGAAGACGGCGGAGTGGCGCAGTGTCCCCCTGATAAAGCGGGTGCGGGAAATGCTAAGCGCGAAACACGCCAGCCGAAAGGCTCACCCGCTGAAAGAGGCCCTTGTGTTCCTCGATCCTGAGGGGCAGGCCGTGGATATCCATGAATTACGCTGGGCGTTCGAAAAGGCTTTGGGCAAAGCCGGTATCGACAACTTCAGGTTTCACGATCTTCGACACAGCTTTGCCACGAGGCTCGCTCAGAACGGCGTCGACCTCTTCACCATCCAGAAACTTCTCGGCCACAAGTCCTATGCCACCACGGAGCGATACGCGCACCACTGCACGGAGAGCCTGCGCCGGGGTATCAAAGTGCTCGACGCCTATGTCGAGGGTCGGGAGACGGATAAGCCTCACAGCGAGGGGCGGGAAGGTTCGTATACACCATTTATCACAATTTTATCACAAAAGGGGGAAAACACTCCGGACTTACGGAGGAGAAAACGCTGAAAACCCTTGAAGTATGGTGCCGAAGGCGGGAATCGAACCCGCACGGTGGCACGACATAAGCCTTATTATGTCAATATGTTACATGCATCAAAAGGACGAAAAGCGTCGCCCCAATGTCGCCCCGGAACGGTAGCGACTTCCTCCAATAGCTGTCTTTATGTGAGACCAATTATCCTCTCTCCGTTGCATCCCACGGGGTTCAAAAATTGACTTAGGGGGGCGGCACTATCCTCACCTATCTGTAATTATTGCCGATACATGATTTCACCTAGAAGTGGTGTTTTGCCTGCATCCCAATTTCTGAGGATAACCTATAGGCTCTTTTCTGAAGCGTCAGTTTCAGAAAAGAGCGGTTGAACTATGCCGCTCCGCGGCGTTATGGGTTTTCAATACGGTCCGTCTTTGTGGGATTTCAGTTTGGCCAACGAGAGAGCGATGGATGTTTGCGCAAAATTGTCCGGTGTCCGGACGCATAGGGAAGGTCAGGAACTGGATGGCCTGCTCTGGGGGATGCGTCAGGGGTGTAAAAAGGGCGTTTTGAGCGTACTGCCCCATCGCGGCCGGGAAAGGCGACGCAAGAGGCCATCGTTGTCCTCTTTGTAACCTCTATTTTCCTCACGGAGGCCCCCTGTACAGCTCCTTCCGCCTCATCCGTCCATAACAGAGAGGGCATAGAGTCGCATCGATCCCGTAATCCTTAGGAGCGCCTCCTGCCAAGTTTCCACAACGGATGGCACCGACTCTTTCACCCTGAGCAGCGTGCGGCAGGCTTCGAGGCAGGCGTTGCGGTTCCTGTTGCCCAAAAGGCCGAAGTGGCGTATCTTCACGAAGCCGTCGGGAAGGACGTGGAGGAGGAACCGTCTGATGAACTCAGCGGCGTCGAAGGTCATGATCTTCTGCCTGTTTCCGTCCGCGTAGTCCTTCCAGGAGAAGGAGACCTTCCCCTCTTCTGCACCTATGATGCGGTGGTTCGTGATGGCGATCCTGTGGGTGTCCTGGCGAGATAGGCAAGGACGGTCTCCCGGCCGTTGAAGGGAGGCCTGGCATATACGACCCACTCCTTGGCGTAGAGGCTGCTTAAGAGGCTCGCAAAATCCTCCCCGGCCGCCTGAAGGCCCTCTCCCCGGTACGCTCCCTTCAGAAACGAGAGGAACTTTCCCCTGAACAACCGGGACATGATCTTCACGGGGAAGAGGAACCTCCTCCTTGAAGAGATCCACTTCCCCTGCGACAAGCCTCCGTCAGATACGATGCAGTGGAGGTGGGGATGGTCCATGAGATTCTGCCCCCATGTGTGGAGGACGGCGATAAAACCAGTCCTGACGCCAAGGCGCTTGTGTGCCAGTTCCGTAAGCGGTCTCCGAGGCCGCCTTGAAGAGGTGTTGTAGACGACCTCCCGGTTTCTCAAGGCAAGGGGATTGAGCTCATCGGGCAGGGCGAAGACGACGTGGAAGTACTGGATGGGGAGGAGCTCCTTCCCCCGGGCCTCTACCCAGTTTTCTTTCTTGAGGAACTGACACTTAGGGCAGTGCCTGCTCCTGCATGAATTGTAGGATATCTGTGTGTGGCCGCAGTCCTCGCACTCGTCGACGTGTCCCCCGAGAGCCGCGGTCCTGCAGATCTCTATCGCGTGCATGGCGCGCAGCTGGTTTAAGGGAAGCTTATGGATTTCTCCGTATGAGGGGCCGTGGGTGCGGAAGATGTCGGCCACCTCCGCGTGGGCCATAAAAGAGAGCTACTCTATGTCGAGGGGGCTCGTGATGTTCGAGAGTCCCTTCGGGCTCACGTGGAGATAGAGCGTCGTGGTTCTTAGCGACCTGTGGCCTGGAAGAAATTGAACGCGGCGAATGTCCGTCCCCTCTTCCAGGAGATGGGTGGCGAAGGCGTGTCTCAGGGAATGCACGGTCACCCGCTTCGTGATGCCCGCCCGCTCTTTTGCGGCCTTCATCACGTAGCCGATGGTGCTGGTGGTAATAGGCCTGCCGAGGATTATTCCCGGGAAAAGCCACGACGCCGGCCTGTACTTCTTCAGGTATTGTACGAGCGTTTCTAGGGTCACCTTCGAGAGGATGGTGTAGCGATCTAATGGCCAGCCCGAAATTATGTTAGGTTCTGCCTACACCCGGTGCTCGGATCATTGATTTCTCTTGTGGACCGGCTCGGAAGTATTCCTCGTTACTCACCATTATAACGCTATGTATCCTCTGGCTATTCCAATTAACACGAGAAGGGTACCATGGAACAAAGCAGTAGAAACGTGTGGGAAGGGTCTCTCGGGGCGGCTATAGACCGTCTTCAGGAGAACCTGTCGGCAGCAGGATATGCCCGGGAGAGCACGGCAGAGTATATCCGGGCGGCCCGGCACTTCTGCTATTGGTACGCGGGGCGCGCCCCTTTGGGGGTGGTCGACGAATCGACGGTGGAGGCGCTTCTGCGCCATCGTCCGTCATGCACCTGCCCCACTATAAGATGGTCGCACCCCCACTATCGTGTCGGGGTAAAGCATTTTCTGGCTATCTTGCGGCAGATGGGCCTCGCGCCTCAAATCGAGAAAACCGTCCTGCCCGAGGATGAGGTGCTGGAGGCGTTCCTGGAGCATATGACAAAGGTGCGCGGTGCAGCGGATACGAGCGCATGGGTGTACGTGCAGCACCTCAGGCCGTTTCTCCAGAGCATTTACACCGGAGGGAAGTTCCCCTTCTCCGCCTTAACCGCGAGGGACGTGGAAGCCTGGGTCGCACGCAGGGCGGAACGCTGCAAGCCCAAGACGGCCAAACTGTCCTGCACCGCCCTTCGGGCCTTTTTTCGTTTTCTCAAGCGTAGGGGCAAGATAGCGCTCTCCCTCGAGGAGGCGGTTCCCGCGGTCCCGCACTGGAGCCTGTCGACGGTGCCGAAATACCGTGACGTAGATGAGTTTGCGCACTTCTTCCTTGTCCAGTATTATCGGAAGCCTCTTGGGCGTCTTCGGAGGAGGCGGTCTTTTCACCTCCCAGGACTGCTTCAGGGTGATCGTGTAGATGAACTTGAGGGCATAGTAAGTCAGATTGAGAACCCCGTAAGAGGCGCGCTTCTCGTTAGCGAGATGGAGAAGATACTCCCTCAACTCCTTCTCCCCGAGCTTGTCCGGCAGCTGCTTGAAATGCCCGGCAAAGAGCGTCACCCGCATGAGGTACTCCTTCTGCGTATGCGGACTGAATTGCATGTCCTCGATCATCCTCCGTCTGAGCGTCTTTTCCATACTGCAATCTCCCTTCATGAAATAGATTCACCGCTGTCCGCCCGCTTCGTTGCGAAAAGGTCATGTACATCCAGTACATTTGGCCTTTCCGCGCCTCGCCGATCGGCCAAAAATCCTTCGCCATCTGACTCATTTATTTCCTTCCGAGCCCTAAGCAGATTCGCAATGTGGAGATAAGCTTGCTATTGAGAACAAGGGACGAGGCCTATAGAGGGGTTAGCTACCGCGGAGCGGTTTAGTTCAACCATTCATAAGGTTAAAACCGAGTTGCTGAAGCTCCGGCTGGTGTGATTTCGTTACTTCCCGTGGAGCATTTTGATAAACTCCCTGATATCCCATTGTACTGGTCTCCAGTTTCCTTCGAGATCTTTGGGGTTGACCCCGGTGAAGGCCCTCCGAGAAATATCACGGATTTCATGTCTCATGTTCGCCCAGACTGCCGCGAGGGTGGCACAGTCTTTTATCAAAATGGTTACCAGTTTTGTCAAACTGGCAACCTATCAAATAGCACTCCTGACGAATACCTTGAAATATCGAGTAATTGGTAGCCTCACCCTTATTGGTACGGTACTTGCTTCATTCTCCCGGAGGCCGGAGGCCTGAACAAAGGACAAGGGATGAATACCCGAATGCTACCAGCCTAAGAAGGAATTCTTATCTCGCTTATTCTGGCACAACGAACCCGCTCGCGTAGGTTTCGGCCGCTTGTCTCGAAGATACCGAAGGAGTTCGCAAGCATATCGGGCATAGTAGAACAACCGGAATCGATAAAGGTGAAAGCCAGGTTGCAGCGAACCTGAACGACGCGAAAGGGCGCCAAGAATGGCCATTCGTGGGAAAGAGGGGGGATCATGAACATCGTAGATCTAGCGTACAGAAATGGACGGACGGACGGTGACCGGACGGCGCTGGTCGAAATAAGACCGGTGTCCGGGGCCAGAAAGGAAATCACCTGGAAAGAATTCGATCAAAGGACGAACAGACTGGCGAATGCCATGATTCAAAGAGGGACCCGCAAGGGGGACCGCATTTTCCTGCTAGGGAGAAATTCGATCAACTGGGTCGAGGCGTATTTCGCTATCATCAAGACGGGCGCCTGGGTGAATCCGCTCAATTTTCGTTTTACCGATGAAAACATCCGGTACTGTGCAGCGGCGGCAGAACCGGCCTGTTTCATCTTTGATGAGGAATATGCCGGAATGATTGGGGCCGCACGGGCCGGTCTGCCGATGGTGAAAAAGCTCATATCCATCGGAGGGAAGGGTACTGACGGCGCGGAAGACATGGAAAGCCTGATCGAAGAGGCATCGCCGGCCCCCCCGGGTATAGACCTGAAGGACGAGGATGAATGCGGCCTCTATTTCACCTCGGGAACGACGGGTGCGCCCAAACCGATACTGCTCCTCCACAAGAATTTGTTCTGTACCGCGGTCAACGAGGTGACGAACCTGCTTCTGACAAGAGATGATTCACTGCTCATGGTGCCGCCCATGTATCATGTGGCCATGGGCCACCTGCTCGGCTCCATGCTTGCCGGGGCAAAGACCGCCCTGCTCATCGAAGCGGTGACGCCAAAGGCCATTTTCGACGCTATTCACAACGAGAAACTGAGGATCGCCTTTCTACTCGTTCCCTGGGCGCTGGACATCCTCGAGGCCCTCGACAAGGGCGATCTCAAGAAAGACGAATACGACCTGAAAGCATGGCGAATCCTACAGATGGGCGCCCAGCCCATACCGACGAACCTGGTGAGAAGGTGGAAGGAATACTTTCCCGATATGGAGTGTCACAACACCTTCGGGCTGAGCGAGAGCTCGGGCCCTGGAACGATCCATAACCGGATCGAGAACGAAAGCACGATAGGGGCCATTGGGAAGCCCGGCCTCCTGTGGGACGCCCGGATAGTCGATAGCGAGGACCGGGACGTACCGCAGGGAGAGGTGGGCGAGATAGTGCTCAAGGGCATGGGTGTCATGAAGGAGTACTACCACAACCCCGACCTCACCGCCAAAACCATAGTAGATGGCTGGCTGCACACGGGCGACTTGGGGAAAACGGACAAGGACGGTTACATCTATCTGGTCGACAGACAGAAGGACCTAGTTATCAGCGGTGGAGAAAATGTTTACCCCGTCGAGGTGGAGGAGGTTCTCCAAAAGCATCCTAAGGTACGGGACGTCGCGGTAATAGGCACCTCTCATGAAAGGTTGGGCGAAATCGTGACGGCGGTAATCCAGCCCGTACCCGATGTGGAGCTGACTGAGAAAGAGATCATGTCATTCTGCCAGGAAAACCTGCCTCGCTACAAGCGTCCGCGCAGGATAATCTTTGATGCCGTGCCGAGAAGCCCGACAGGAAAGATAGAAAAGCCAAAGCTCAGGGCACGATACAACAGCTAACGCCTCGCTCGACTACCTGAAATCCTAAAAGTCAGGTGAACGCAGAAAGATTATCGGATAGATGCAGGAGGAACACATGAAAAAGATTCTGCAGGGTAACGAGGCAATCGCTCGGGGTGCCTGGGAGGCCGGGGTAACGGTCGGCTGTGCCTACCCCGGCACGCCGAGCAGCGAGGTCATGGCCGAGC
>JBEKJU010000310.1:0-4392 GCA_050011095.1 Syntrophorhabdales bacterium | reverse complement strand
CCGCATTGACTGAGACGGTCGTGTTCACGTTACCGACTTTGAGCGAGAAATCAAAGGTCAGCACATCGTTGACGTTGAGAGTGATCTGCTGAATGGCTCCCTGGTCGAAACCGGTGGCCGAGGCAGTCAGGCTGTAAACCCCGGGCGGGAGAGCCATAAACGCGTAGTGGCCGCCCGCATCGGTGGTGATCTTACGCGTATATCCGGTGGTAACCTGAGTGGCAGTTACAGATCCGTTAGGAATTACTGCCCCAGAGATGTCACGGACATAACCGGAAAGGGACCCGGTTACGTCTGCCCAAGCGTACGTGATGCCAATCAGCATCATCAAACTGAGACATAAGTATCGACAGAATCGATATGTCATGGGTGAAGCCTCCAAAAACTTTACAACAGTATTGGTGAACGTATACAGGATTTTAATAACCCCACACAAGCGAAATGGTGCGAAATCGGGAAAAATCACTTACCGGCCAGAATGCACGATTTACGGGATTAAGTACCGGTATCCAAAAGGGATAGAATGTCCTTCACGACAACGAAAGGTTCGCTGGCGGCGGTCGGTTCGTCCCTATTTTGCTATGTTGTTCACAGGTTCCCGAGTGCGTTCTGATCTTCTATTTTGTAAAGAAACGGTAGTTGACGCGCCACGTCTGGGTCTGGCCTGGCAAGACATGAATGCCGACGAAACCTTCCGGGCACACTGTCGTAGGAATCGTCCAGAAGAAAACGCTCGCGAGGGGTGAATCGGAGGTCTCTTCGACACCGATGCCAATGTCCGTATCTTCAAAGGTGAAGTCGAAGTCCGAAACTTTATCGGAGAAGCCCGTCACCGGGCCGCCGGGGTATTTGTGGGGCTGCATTTGCGACAACCATACGATCGTGGAGCCTTCGAGGCGTACCGAATCGGGGTAGGGCTTGGACAGCACTGGAACAAATGGGAAATGAAGCTGCATCCCCGGCCCCGTCGTCTTGTTATCCAGCATAAAGAAGTCATGGGAGTAAACCGTTGTATCAACGGGCTTGCTTCCGATGTTCTTCAAACTGTGTGTCAGATGCAATATGTTCGCATTCTTATCCAGCGACACCACCTTCTCGTAGATATAGGCATAGCCGAGCGGCGAGTGAAGCTGCTGGCGGAAGGTAATCGAGTCTTTACGAACCTTTACCGTCCATTTTCCATGGTCCAGTATCGGGAAGGGCGTGCCAATCTGATAGGGTTGGTCATCGATTCGCTTCAATACTCCGACGCCGACCTTGACGAATGCATCTCCTGGTTTCGCGTCGTCATAACCAAGCGGCTCCCGAAACTCCTCGGAGGGCCCGGTTACCGCATCGTTGGCCATCGGATCATAGTGATGGAACCACTCGCCGAAGAAGGTATGTCCGTTGAGCGAGGCGCAGGCCATAATACCGGACCAGTCGAAGCGCGCTGCACGATAGTAGCCGTTATTCTGGTCGGGGAGGAAGAGAACGGCATTCATTCGGCCATTCGTAATCCGGGTGTGCGGATGATCGGAGTGAGGCACATTCTCGCAAGTGGGCGAAGCAGGCGGCATCGAAGACGACTCCGGCGGCTCCGTCTGTGCTGCTGCAACGTAGCTGATAAGAGCGATTGAAACCATGACCCCATAACGCCGCCACACCAGATGAGAAAAAGACATATCGTAGACTCCTGACTGAAGAATATAAACTAGGCTCCCTGATCGGCTTCATCGGCTTCCCTTCTGCAACCGATCAAAGCCGCGCCTACTGGCGCCTAGCAAGCCCTTGCAACCTCACGGATTGCGAGTCTGCAAAGCTAATCTGTGAAAAGTTGAGAGGAAAAGTTCGCGTGGATCGTGTTGTAGTATCATCGACAGCTGAGTTAGGGGGATGGCTTTATGTTTTCTCGGCGCCTTCTTGTCTTTTACTCCCTGCTGTTCCTGTTGGGATCTCCGGCAGCCCATTCGCAGTTCGTGCACACCCAAGGAACTGAGATCGTGGACGCTTCAGGTGCGCCACTCCAGATCCGCGGGATCAGCATAGGAAACTGGTTTGTGCTGGAAGGCTATTTCTGGGGTTTCAGCGGCATCAGCCAGTCGCAAACTGATGTTGAGATGGTCTTCACTGATCTCCTGGGGCCCACGCATGCTCAGGAGTTTCTATACAACTGGCGCCAGAATTTCATGTCTAAGGCGGACGTTGATCGCATTAAAGAAGACGGATTCAACACCATCCGGATCCCATTGCATAGCAAATACTTCAAGACCGACGACGACGAGGGCTTCAAACTCATCGACCTGCTATCTAAGTGGTGCCGCGAAGATCATATCTACATCATCTTGATGCTGGAGTCAGGCATCGGCGGCTTCACTGGCGAGGCAAGTGACGATGGTCCTGGATATCCGTGGCTGCTGATGGATGCCGGCATGCAGAAATTTGTAAACGAAGCTTGGCAACGGATTGCGAACCACTATAAAGACGATCCCGCCATCCTGGGCTACGATCTTATGAATGAGCCCTTGCTCTGGAGGGGATATCTTCCTTTTGAAAATCTTATCGAGCCGGAGTACCGTCGCGTAACGTCGGCCATCCGCGAGGTCGATACCCATCACATGATCATTTTGCAACCAGCACTTGGGCGCTTTAGCGAGTTTGGCAAGCCGTTCGATAACAACACCGTTTACAGCTTCCACAGCTACGGCGCTGATCCGAATCTTCATTGGCTTCAACAATACCTCGATTATCGCGAAAAGTGGCAGGTGCCGGTCTTCGATGATGAGATCTACGCCGAGCGGACGCCTGACTGGGAAATCGCCCATGTCGATCTGGCCGAGAAGTACAAGATGGGCTGGATGATCTGGCCCTACAAAAAGATGGCGGGGTACTCTTCTGGACCGTATACTTTTCCTTCTCCCGCTGATTGGTCAAAGATCGTCCTCTTTGCTCATCAAGCGCCAGATGATCGAGGCGTCGAAGACAAGAATGCAACCCGGCCGCCCCAGAAAGACATCGATGCCATGTTCGCCGAGGTCCTCGAGAACGAAAAGAACGAGCATCTTAATGTGCATCCCGAGTATCTGAATCTTTCGGGTATTTCTGCGCACTGATGTATGTCTAAAACCGCAAACGCTGTTGGAGGATCGACTTTGAGCAAAGCTGGTAACAGAAAGAAGCTTATGGCCGTTTGTGCGGCTGCGATCGCATTGTTCTTCGTTGCCGCTATTCGGCCGGTCTCCGCGCAAGCCCCTACACCGCCTCGATCCAAGCCCTCAACGTCCACACACATTGGCGGCAATAGCTTTCTGGGACCGAGAGATATCATCTATGTCCCCACTCGCCCCGTGTCGGATACCCTCGCCGACATGTACTTCGGCGACTGGCGCAACTCTGAACCAAAGGTAATGTTCGGCTCGCTGATCGTGCGCGACATTCTCACTCAGGGCGACAACTTCAGTCCACCCTTCCCTGGCGCTGCACTCCAGTTTGCAAAGTTCCTCTCCTACGGCAAGCTCGAACCGGGAGCACGGACCCTCCCCAGCACATTGCAGGGCTTGCAGGTGTTTTTCTATGTAAGCGACGGCGAGGGTGAGGTCTCGGCCGGCGGCAGGACGGAGCCGCTTCACAAGGGAAGCGCGCTCCTCGTTCCGGAGGGTCTGGAGTTCACGCTCCACAATACCGGAACAACAGAGCTGACCGCTTACATGGTCGGCGATCCCACCTATCCAGGATTCAAACCTCTTCCGTCCTTCGCGATTAAAGACGAAGATACGCTCCGGCGCGGGCCTCACCATGCGCCCTCGCCTTCACCCTTTACCAATCAAGGAGCGACTGCTCACTGGGCCCACATCGAAGCCGGCTTCTTCGGCAAAAATAATGGCCTGGCCACAGTCGGAGGCATCAGCACCGTGGCAATCCTCCCCATGCAGATGGGTGAGCCGCACCCGCACTATCCCGGCCATGAAGAGGTCTGGTGTGCGGTTGAGGGCAAGAGTCTCGCGTTTTACGGCTCTCAGCTGCGCATCCAGCAGCCCGGACAGGCATTTATGTTGCGACCGGATAATGTGACGACCCACTCCAGCATCAACTTCGAAGAACCCGGAGACAAACCGGTCAATTTCCTTTGGTTTGCAGAGGGTTTGAAGACGGCGTCGCACTAGACCTTGGTATTGGAGGAGGAACTACTTTGAGCAAACTTACTAACGGGATGAAGTTAAAAGCCATTTGCGCGGTTTCGATCGCATTGTTCTTCGTTGCCGCCATTCGGCCGGTCTCCGCGCAAACCCCTGTCCCGCCTCCATACAAACCAGGAAAGGCCCCCCACGTTGGCGGTAATAGCTTTCTTGGCCCGAGAGATATCATCTATCTCCCCACCCGCCCCGTGTCGGATACCCTCGCCAACATGTTCTT
>JBEKJU010000309.1:0-5115 GCA_050011095.1 Syntrophorhabdales bacterium | reverse complement strand
ACACCGAATCCACTCTGAGGGAAAAAGTGTTCGAGGAGGATCGGACCTACCGTTTGGGCATCATCGGATTGGGTGTTCGGTTAAGATTGGATTTGGTGTTCGAGGCAGGGTGGATTTTGCACACAGGCGAGCGCGAGAATAAAGAGTCCTGTTAGTTTCATGGCTATTCCCTCCGATTATGATTGATTTTCTTACTTAATCGTCAGGCGGTCACGTTCCCGCCATAGCACTTCTTGAATTTCATCCCGCTGTGGCAAGGGCAGGGATCGTTTCTCCCTGCGTTTGCAAACCCCTTTATCCTGAAACCTGCCTCCCCTGTGATAACGAGGAGGGGCGGGAACCACACAGAGGAGAAACGGGTCTGCCCGATGAAAAGCCTCTGGTATGGAAGAACTCCTTTATCTAACCATCAGTCCTTTTCCGCCGATCGTCAATGCCCCTTACCCTCCTTTTTTCCAAGGGATCGGGTGCCCCCTTCACACGCTCTCTGCCTGACATCAATTTTCAAGCATAGAGGTTAAGGTGATCGGCTGATCACCCGAGCATACGTGTTTGCATCGGCAACGCGAGAGACTCTTCGCTGCGCACAAATGTCCTGAGTGACTCGGCCCATGAGGGTGATCATAGACCTGAAATGCAGCATCCCCACATTCATCGAGATCACAGACAGGAAAGTCCACGACGTCAATTCCTTGGACATCCTGATTCCCGAACCTGGATCCTGCTATATGATGGACCGAGGATACCTCGACTTTAGACGGCTGTATACCCTCGCACAGTTTCTCGCATTCTTCGTGATCCGCTGCAACATCAGAACTCCTATCAGTTTGGTCAATAGTCACCTTCTCAATCTTCCCGGTGAACTTGTTATTGCCCTTCTCGTAGGCGTTAGTCACGGGTGTATAGAGGTCCATGCCCACGTCCGCGGTCTCGACGCCAAATAGGAACGGGATGGTGCGTTCGATCCGGCCGGAGGCGACCTTCTTCCCGTTGATGAAGATGGTGCCCGTGCCGCCGGCGCCGGGCTTGCCCCCGTCATAGGCGAAATCGTACTTGACGGTCACACGGCCGGCGGGAAGGGGCTCCGGCGAGTCAATGGTGGTCACATGCTGCAGGAAGTTGTAGGCGAATTGCGGCCTGCCCTCTTTCACGTAGAGACTCCACCCGGCATGATGTCCGCCCTGCGCCAGGATCACGCCGTTCACACCGCCCTCCGGCACGACCAGTTCAGCGGTGACGGAGTAGGACTGGTTCTTCGTATTGATGAAGGAATTCTCCTTCATCCCCACCATGCCTTCGTATACGGTCAACGACTTGCGCCCTGCCATCGTATCCGGCCGCCCGGCAACTGCCGGATTGAATCGCTCATAGGTACGGTCGTCGAGTGGCAACACGTTGTATTTCACCGCCTCGGTCAGGAATGTGTCCCACATCTCCTTGAACTTGTCGGGATACTTCTCGATGAGGTTGTTCGCACAACTGAAGTCTTCAGCCGTGTTGAAGAGGAACTTCTCGCCCTTACCCAGGGCTGCCCGGGGCGTTGCCTCCCACGCCACCTTGTGCAGGCCGTTTGCATACCAGCCGTCCTTGTAGAGTCCCGCATTGCCCTGGAATTCGAAATACTGCACGGTGTGACGTGTCTTCGCGCCGCCGTCCTCGAAGAGGTAACACATGCTCACGCCTTCCATGGGGCTCTGCGGCGTGCCGTTGACTATCTCTGGTTCCGGCAGCCCGACCGCCTCCAGTACCGTCGGGGCGATATCAATGAGGTGATGAAACTGCGGGCGAATTTCGCCTTTCGCCTTGATCCCCTTCGGCCAATGAATGACGACGCCATTGGTGATACCGCCGTAGGACGTGTTGCCCTGCGCGTAAGCGAAGGGCGTGTTGTCGGCGATTGCCCAGCCGATGGGAGGGGTCAGTTCTGAGTCCGGTCCACCGAATCTATCGAGGTTCTTCAACTGGTCTTCAAGCGTCTCGGGGACCTGATTGAAGGAAGCGAAGGTGTTGAACCGCCCATCCACGCCGCCATTGGCGCTAGAACCGTTGTCTCCGGTGCAGTAAATGATCAGGGTGTTGTCCATCACCCCCAGGTCATCGATCGCCTGCACCAGGCGCCCGACTTCGTAGTCGGTGATCTCGGTGTAGGCGGCGAAGATCTCCTGGTGCCGTGTATACACCTTCTTTTGATCCGCGCTCAACGTGTCCCAGTCCGGCATTTCCTTTGGCTTGGAGGTGAGCTGCGTGTTGGCCGGAACGATGCCCAGCTCTTTTTGCCGTGCCAGGGTCTGCTCGCGCGCCTTGTCCCACCCCATGTCGAACTTGCCCTTATACTTGTCGCGCCACTCCGCGGGCACCTGGGCCGGCGAGTGAGTGCCCGGTGTGGGGTAGTAGATGAAGAACGGCTTGTCGGGCGTCATGGTCTTCTGGGCGCGGGCCCAGGAGATGGCCTTGTTGGCCACGTCGGTCTGGTAGTAGTAGTCAGGGTCATTCGGCAGGTCCACGAGGGTCGTGTTGTCATGCAGCGGCGGGGCGAACATGTCGGCCTCACCGCCGATGCTGCCATAGAACCTTTCAAATCCCCAGCCTGTCGGCCAACTGTCAAAGGGGCCGGTGATACCCGTCTCCCACGGTGTGAACTCATGGCTCTTGCCAAAGTATGCGGTGCTGTAGCCGTTGAGTCTCAAGATCTGCGGCAGCGGCGCTTTGCTCTGAGGACGGACTGAAGTCATGCCCGGGAACGCCGTGGAAAATTCCGAAATGGCTCTCATATTGACGCTGTGCGTGTTCCGTCCGGTGAGCAGTGCCGTGCGGCTGGGGGAGCAAAGAGGTGCCGTGTGAGTATTGGTGCAGACCAACCCATCTTTGGCGAGCCGCTCCAGGGTCGGCATATTGATGTGGCCACCAAAGGTCTTGCTGGCGCTGTAACCAAGGTTGTCGATCAGAATGACGAGCACATTTGGCGCGCCCTCTGGCGCTTTCACCTGGAAGATGGGCGGAGGAGTGGCATTCCTCACGTCAACTTCAGTGATGGGCGGATAGGTTGGTTCGGGAATCGGTAGAACCGAACGTGTGTCGAGTTTCGTATTCTCCATCGTTGTCTCTTTGATTTTCTTTGTTTCATTAGCCATGATTACGTCCCTCCATTCATGTGATTGCACGCAACGGGAAGACTGTGAGTATGTTAATGCATAAGCACTAAGTAGGGTGCTGTCTATTGGACTTTAGTCCTATACGGCGAGGGTCGAGGGAGGAAAAGACAAGGGCGAGGGGCTGAGCGTATTCCTCTCTCTCGACTGCTTCACTCACGTCCTCATTAGTGGTGGCCCTGACGTTTCATTACTGGCGGTGCACCATTACCCTTTGAAAGCCGGTGCCAGAGTGAAGAATCTGGAAATCACGCTTCCAAGGAAGTAGACCACAGAAACTGTGCCCTCCCACCTTTTGTCCTTTCTGCGCGGGAAAAGTTACCGGCTCCGAAGAAGCAAGTATCCGGTTGGACAGCGAAAAGATGAAGATTACCGAGAGTTATTCACTCAACGCAACGTTTGCAGCAACGTCCCCACCGCAACGGGGGCGCTTGCTGATCACATATGTTGAAACAAGACGTTTCTTGTGCTGCCGAATTAGAGTTCCGGCTCCCGCCCCTTCATTAACGCTTCGTCGATTTCTTTTGCTACATCAATCATCAGCGTGCTGCCTTCACTCGTGTATGAAGCGGTCTTCACATCCGTCACTTTTTTCAAGACAGTGATAACGGTTTCTATTCTCTTTACCTGTTCTTCTATAACCCGTAACGAGTGGACTATTTCCGTCTTGGATTCGACTCTTAGACACCGCCTCACCATGCCCCCGGCTATCATGTTGGCGTTCAGGAGATAATGGGATAGAGTGACCATTAGTTGATGCAGGGTTTCCAGAGCCACCCTTTTGTTTTCATTCTCAAGCTCCGCCACGCGAAGCCGCCGCTTCTCCCTTTCCATCCGTTCGGTTATATCCCTGCAAATACCGGCAACGGCGGGCTCTTCCTCGAAAGTGATCAGTTGCGCCTTGTTTTCAGTGTAACGATAGGTCCCGTCTTTGCAGCGACGCAGGTAAACGTACTGTTCCTTTGCCTGCCCCGTCGTTGCCCTCTCGTCGCAAATCTTCGATACCTCCGCCAAAAATTCCGGTGCCACGAAATCCAGATATGGTCTGCCTATCACCTTTTCGTGCAATGACTGAAAAAAATCGCTGAACTTGAGGATGGTGTAACTCAGACAGCTGTTGATCTTCTGAAGCGCAGTCAACAGCAGGGGGCCTTCCATCTCCCGCGCGAGGATCGGGAGGAGGATCGTCCTGTACAGTTCGAATGCCTTCTGGACCTCCGTGAGGGAGAAACCGCCTTGCAATCGCATCCTGCCGATCTTCGCGATAAATGCGTCTATTTTGGCGAAGTCCTCATGTACGAGCACGGCAAAGTATGCCTCGGCAGCTTCAGAATTGGTGCGGATCAACTCTTCGGGGGGTCGGTCCGAATAACGTGGGCTCACTTCCCCGTGAAGCCGATGTGTCCACTCCCGTATAATCTCGTCGCGGTGCGCCTCAAGGATTTCTTTAAGAGTCATCGTAGAATAAATATAGTACGGCGGACAAGGGAATCGGTCAAGGAGGAAAAGTAAATTTCGGCGGACTTGTGAGGCTCGCAGCCTCTAAAGCGGGGTTCTTCCGTTCAAAGGGTACTCTCCTTGGAAAAGGTGTGGACATATGACGAGCCCATAATGAGAAGCGACCAAACATCTGTTATCGGAGGGGAGGTATGTCCGCACGTATATTGTGCCACTGGTTCGGCCTCGTCAGCTACGCGTAGGTGAGAACGGCATATGCAGTAGGAATTGACCATTCCCCGGCTATCGGGGCTTCGCCCTGCCGCTCATGGATGCTGCATATAATGGGGATTACCACGTATAAGCTGGTATATCTGTCAAAGATATAGTTTCGTTTAGTTCAGGAAGACTTAGTACTCCATTTCATAAATACGATGACGTATTGTAATGACATTTCCACCTGCATCTGTTATCCTTGGCATATATTCTCCAGCGAGGAGGATTCGATGCCAAGGAAGAGTCCGTTCCC
>JBEKJU010000308.1:0-4462 GCA_050011095.1 Syntrophorhabdales bacterium | reverse complement strand
GTCCTGCTCCATCGTATCCAGGGCGTAGGAGACGTCGGCGGTGAGCGCTTGGAGCAGGTCGACCTGCTCCGCGTCGAAGTCGTGGGGCCGGATGGCATAGATCGTCAGGGCAGCGACAACCTTATTCCGACGATGTAACGGAAAAGCCGCGGAGGTCCGGAACCCGCGCCGCACGGCCGGCCTGCGCCAGGGCCCGGTGGCGGCATTGGTGTCGAAGTCGTCATTGACGACAGGATGATCTTCGCGGACGCACGTGCCGGTCGGACCCTGGCCCAGCGCACCGTCTATCTCCACCGTGATCTCCTTTAGATAATCGGCGGCGGAGCCATACGATGCCACAGGCACCAGCTGCCGTTGCCTCACCTCGCCGATCCGCACGAGTGGGAACGCGCCCTCTTCTGCGATGATGCGGCAGACCTCGTCGTACAGCAGTCCTTGATCGCAGGTGCGGACAATAGTTTCATTCACCCGGACGAGCATGGAGTAAAGCTGCGTCAGCCGGGTGATGCGCGCCTCCCGGAGCTTGCGCTCGGTGATGTCTGTGTGGTACCACAACCGGCCGTACGGTTTTCCGTTTATATGTATGGGGATGAAATCTCGCAGGAGTTCCCGTTCGCCGGCCATGGCCACTTCTTCGTTTTTTACGGGTTGTCCCCGATCCACTATTTCTCTTATGCGGGCGATGGCTTCGTCAGGATGCAGATAGGCTTCGCTGATCTCTGCAAAGATTTCGGATGGGGTGAGCCCTAATAGGTCTGCGGGTGAGTCGTTCAGATCGAAACAGTCACAGAACGCCTGATTGGCAAACTCAACCCGGCTCTCATCCGTCACGAGCAAAAGAGCGGTATACATGCGTGAAAGGACAGCGTAAAAGCGCCACAACGTCGTTTGGACCGCCTCTTCTGCCCGTTTACGTTCGGTGATGTCCAATACAAATGCGACGCCGTTGAAGCAAGCCTCGTCGAGCATGGCTCCCGTTCGTCGATGGGGAGATACATATGCTTATGGGAATGGGTGGTCACGCGGAAGATGCCCTTTTCGATCCTGACTTCCTGTGCCGGTGGGCAGAGGTAGAGCTTTCCGGGAAGGATCTCGAGGCCGTCCGATGCTTCCTCGATCGAAACCGCGGACTTCCGGGAAGAGAGCAGCTCGGGCAGGAAGCTCTTGTGCGTCGGAGACAGGTGCTGCACGAAGACAAGGGCAAAACCGAACTCATCAGGCAGCGCCGACAGGAAGCGCACCAGGGAGTTGAGGCCTCCTGCCGAGGCGCCTATGGCGATGATCGGGAAGGGTCTATCGGGGTTGCCGGGTCCGGGCTGAGGTGTAGATTCCATAGAGCCTCCGTCAAGGAATTATGCACACGGGTCTTACCGGCAATGGGTCAGCCGCATTCTCAGACCACTAACGGGGGGGGAGACCGGTACGGTGAGTAAACAGGCCAATTATACCATAATATATTCTCAAGTGTTGCCAGAAGTCTTGAAGGGTTGTGTCCACCTGGTTGAGGAGGTCCGGGCCCGTCAATGAGGGTTACCCTTGCCTCGCTCTTTTCGCACGGCAATAAAGCGATTGGCGCTTGTAGCATTGCACTGCGAGGCGAGGGGTCAGATCCACGAGTACGAGGTTACTATATGGAATTAGGGCTTGGCATGAAGAAGAAAAAGCATGGACAATTACCCTCTGTTAAGGAAATGTTTAAGTGGCGAACCAAAGCATCTTAACAGGTGACAATTTCCTCTTCTCTTTTGTGTCCGTTAAACGCGGGAATAGCTGATACTGTCTTTTTCAAACTCTGTGACGATCTCGTCAGTCAGTGATGGACGGAGTTTTGCCATAATGTTAAAAACAGCCTCTGTAGCCACCCGGTAATCCTGCTTTGTAGCAATCTCCTGCTCAAAGGCAAACTGAGCGACCTGCTGAAGGAGATATTCCATATCCGCAGGTGTGAACCTGGATGTCATTTTTATCATGCGGTCAATATCGATTTCCCCCGTATGAAGCCTGGACAGACAATGTTCCAGAATAGTTTTTCTCTCATTTTCGTTCAAACTACCCACCGGAATAATGCAATCAAATCTTCCCGGACGAAGGAGCGCCGTATCCAGTTGCCTGATATAATTGGTAGCGCATACGAGAAGTATATGGTTGCCCTGGTTTTTGAGCAGCGGGACCTATTTGAGAAATTCATTCGTAATGGGTATCTGAGGAACAAGTTCCCCGAATGCACGATTCATCTGATCTACGAGGCAGGATTCAAAGGCTTTAACCTCTATGATCGGCTCAACGAGGACGGCATCTACTGCGTCGTCATCCCTCCCCATATGGTGACCGAGCCGAAGGTAAACAGGGTGAAGACGGACAAGAGGGATGCGAACCGTCTTGTCTACATCCTCGAGAACCATGACTTCAAAGACGCCTGTCACGTGCCCGACAGGGAGAGAAGAGAGGACCGCCAGATAAGCCGTACCCTCATCGCGATGCAGAAGGACATCATCCGTACCAGAAATCGGATCCGCAAGCTCCTCGACTTTCACGGCATTGAGATCTCCTTTCCCGACCGGTGGGGGAGAGGCGAATGCCGGGCCCTCAAGAAGCTCTCCCTGTCTGAGCCCTTGAGAATAAGCCTGGACGTCCTTCTCACACAGTGTGTTGACGCCGGTTCCTTCTTTCCGCAGGCAGGCACGTGTGGTATCAACCACGAACAGGAGACTGTAAAGAACTTCTCTTCTCTTCGCCTTAAAAAGGGCGTCGCACTTAGGCCACGGACGCACGTTGAGGGCGTCATTGGCCTCGTGCTCCGCGATAATGCCGATGGTCCGATGGAATCATCGGGAGGGAGCGAGGGCTATGGATTGATGACCTATCACGAAAAGAGAAAGCAGGGAGACGACTGTCCCGAAAATAATTTTGTTGACTTTCATCATAGGAGGAAGCAGCAGGTGAGAAAGTCATCTAAAGAGTTTGGATGAGAGGGTGCAGTAATTCTACCCATTGCCAGGAGAAATGGCGTACCATCCTGCTTATTGGAAAGCTTACGCTTCACATCGTATCATGAGCCAAACTCAAACCGTAACAACTTTACCCGCATAAAGGGCTCCGCGCAGCGTTCCAGGTCCTCGTAACCGCCCATGAGGCATCTCCATTATTTCTCAAACCTCCACCAAATGTTGCGTTCCACCCTGATTCATACTAAAATAGGCACGATCTAACAAGAATTACGAGAAGTCTCATACAATCGGGCAGGAGGGGTTACTGATGGAGAATAAGAGACCGGAAGCAAAGAAGCTGTCGATGACCAATACCAAGCAGGAGATGCTCGATGCATATCACGCAGCGCTCAAGCAGATACAGGAAAAGGATGAGACCGAGTTAAAGCCTGAGAAGAAGCTTGAAGAGAAGAAGCAGAAAGAGGCCGTTCAGGTCGCGCTGGCGGTATCGTCCGACGGAGCATCACGGGAGATAGCCAACCTCAAGCTGGAGATTAGCAAGATGCTTACCGAGATTGCGGACAAACTGGACGGCGAGGTGTCCAAGTTCAGAAAAACAGAGGAAGCGGTTCAGTTCAAGGAGAAGGAGTTGGAGGAGCTGTACGGAATCGAGAAAAGCACCTTGTCCCTGGCCGCGCTCATTGAAGCACAGAACAGAAAGCAGCAGGAGTTCGAATTGAAGATGGCGGCGGATAAGGAACAGTTGTCGCGGGATATTGAGAACACGCGACTCCGGTGGGCGGAAGAGAAACAGGCGCGCGAGGCGGCAGCCAAGGAGTGGGACGCCGCCGAAAAGAAGCGGCGTGATCGTGAGCGGGAGGAATTCGATTATGGATTCAAGCGCGATCAGAAGTTGGCGATAGAGGCGCTGGAGGACCAGAAGACAAGGCTCGAAAAGGAGATCGCGACAAAACGGGCAGAGGCGGAGGAAGGCCTGGAGGCGAGGGAGAAGGCCGTCTCGGAAAAAGAGGCTGAATTGCAGGATCTGCAGAAACGGGCGAGCGGATTTCCGAAGGAGCTGGAATCCGCCGTGGCGAAAGCGGTAAAGGAAACGACCGACCGGCTCACGCTGGAAGCAAAAGGCCGCGATGAGCTGCTGAAAAAAGGGTTCGACGGTGAGCGGAATGTATTGACAACCCGCGTAGAAGCGCTTGAAAAAACGGTAAATGACCAGCATGAGCAGATCGCAAAGCTTTCGGCTCAGTTGGAAAAAGCCTATCAGAAGATAGAGGATGTTGCGGTCAAGACGATCGAGGGAGCGGCCAACGCTCAGTCTTTGACTAACCTGCAGCAGCTCCTGACCGACCAACTGCGCAAACAGACGCAGGAGCGGTGATTACTACCGGCTCAAGGTAACTAAGTACTCCATTTCATAAATACGATGACGTATTGTAATGACATTTCCACCTGCATCTGTTATCCTTGGCATATATTCTCCAGCGAGGAGGATTCGATGCCAAGGAAGAGTCCGTTCC
>JBEKJU010000307.1:0-4469 GCA_050011095.1 Syntrophorhabdales bacterium | reverse complement strand
GAGCGGCTTCATGACGGAAGAACAGCGCGACAAGCTCAAGGAGCACGGTGTCGACGGCTTCCTCGACAAGCCCTACGGCGAGACGGACGCCCTCGCCATCGTCAGGTCCGTGCTGGCGCAGGAAGAGTGGTAATACCGGGTTGCTTATCCTCGCCACATCTTTGTTGGCGCATCACAGCTCTCCTTGACGCACTAAGGGCTCGTCAGAAAGTAAATGGGCCATCTGGCTCGTCTTTTTGTCCGCCCGCTTCGTTGCGAAAAGGTCATGTACATCCAGTACATTTGGCCTTTCCGCGCCTCGCCGATCGGTCAAAAATCCTTCGCCATCTGACTCATTTATTTCCTTCCGAGCCCTAATCGACCCACGCGGTGGGTCGCCGCCGAAGGCGAGGGTGGCGCCGAAGATAAGCAACCAGGTATAAGAAGAAGGGGGCCCTGACAAAGTGCCATTGCAATAAAAGGTCCCGGTGCGCCCCATTCCTTCTTGAAAACGCGGAAGGCCCTGTGCTATGTTTAGGAGACGGGGCGTGGCGCAGCATGGTTTAGCGCGCTTGCCTTGGGAGCAAGAGGTCGCTGGTTCAAATCCAGTCGCCCCGACCAAATACCGATATACCTCCTATCCCTCCACGGGCCTGTCCGGTCGAAAATTATCGATATCTCCCATTCTCGAAGGCCCGCATTTGTCATCTGTCCAGGGGTAGCCGGACAAGGCAAGGGGCCGATTGCCCGCCGGGTGACCTTCTTTCCTCCCTTGAGCCCGCGATGCGCCCCAGGTGCAAGAGTTGTCGATGGGAAGAAGCAATTTTCGACATTAATGTCGGTATCCTAGTGGAGTCCTTCGGGCGGAAGCGCGGATAACCCGCAGGTGTTGGAGAGTTGCAGGGGCAGTGCGTCATGGCATTAGATATGCTATATAGGAAGACAAAGAATCAGCAAGAGCCTCAAGGAGGTGCGTCATGAAACTCTTCACCGTTGCAATGATCGTAGGAGCCCTTGTGGTGGCGGCAGTCGTTCTGCCTCAGCAGAGTTGGGCGGGCGGCGTCTCCGTCGGGGTCGGCATCGCCGTCCCGGCACCGATGGTCGCCTATCCCGCGCCCGCATACTACCCCCCTGCCTACTACGGGCCGCCCGCCGCTTACGGTCCGGCAATTGTTGTCGGCCCCGGTTACGGGTACTACGGCTACGGCCGCCACGGGCGTCCCTATTACCGTCACGGCCGCTGGGGTCGCTATCACAGATAGCAGGCGGTTTTTGTTTGGAAGGCCCCTCTGCCCCGTCGCAAAAAGGGCACCAAACCTACCCGGTCAACCCGTGCCGGGGCGCCCTTTTTGCCGGTGGGTGACGACGATCGGCGGGGGGCAAAAGGCGCGCCCCGGACCGGACCCATGAATGAATCATATCTAGTCGCATTCAAAGGCACTACCCACACCAACGGGTGCGGGTACCCGGGCGGCGAAGTGGGTCGGCGCGGCGAAGGCGTGGGTGGGTCGCTTTGAATGCGACTAGTTATACGAGGGTAATAGCGCTGCTGCCGGTCTTTCTGCTTGTCGGGGTGATGGGCATGGTTGTGCCCGCATGGGCCCAGGATGCCCCGGCCGTGGTGGGTCGAGTCTTCGATGTGGAAAAAGACCTCCTTCGCTACGTGCCCGAGGAGAATGACTGGGTGGCCGTGGTGAAAGACGCCCCCTTTGCTCCCGGCGACACGCTTTTTTCAGGGAGTCAGGGCAGGGCCGAACTGCTCGTCCCCAACGGGACCTCCGTCAGGATCGGGAACAGCACGCAGATCCAATTTACGGCCCTAGGTCCGGATGTGACCGAAACGGACGTCGCCGGCGGGGTATCCCGCTTTTACAACAAAGGCCCCCACGCCGTCATCAAGGTCACAAGCCCCTTTGGTTATATCCTCTCTTATCCCGGCGCGATCTTCGACCTCTACGCTGGGGAGAACTCCCTGGAAGTGGTCGCCGTTAAAGGCAAGGTCAGTTTTGTCCATTCGGTGAGCAACGCCAGGTATGATGTCTCGGCCGGTTCGCCCTCCCTCCTCGTTGACCGGAACCAGGTGGCATCCGGGGAGATCGGCTCAGACCCGAACTGGGATGCGTGGAACAGAGCCCGCGACAAGTTCTGGGTGGCCAAGGCCATGGCGAGGGTGCGGTCGTGGCAGTACCTCCCGCCCGTGCTTCGCGATGACGCGTACGTCCTCGACGAAAACGGGCGATGGGAGCCGGTCTATTATGAGGGGAGCGAGCGCTGGTTCTGGAGGCCCACCACGGTTGCTCCGGGGTGGGCACCATTCACGGCGGGACGATGGACCGAGTGGGAAGGGGATCAGACATGGATGCCCGCGGAACCCTTTGGCTACGTCACGCACCATTACGGCAACTGGGTGTTAATCGGAGCGCGGTGGTACTGGGCCCCCCCTGTGGCAGGCGTGGTCGCCGGCCGACCGGTCCTCGATGTGGGTTTCGCCTGGTGTCCTGGAAGGGTTGCATGGATTCACCACGGCAGCTACGTCGGATGGGTGCCCCTCGCGCCTTACGAAACATACTACAGTCACCACCACTGGGGAGGGTCGCACACGGTAGCCGTGACCGATGCCGGCATCGGCCGGATCACCCTTGACGTGAGCCGCTATGCCTATGCGGACCATGCCGTTGTCGTGAGCCGGAACAATTTTTACGGCGTGAACGATTACCGCAACGTGCGCATAACCAATATAAATAGCACCACCATCATAAATACCTACCACACCGCGCCGGTGGTCGACAACACGGTGGTCGACAACTACACGGCGATGAAGCAGCGGTACAATTATTCAAATGTGACGATCAACGAGAAGCCCCACATTAGCGTCGTCAACCAGATCCAGCGGAACAGAGACATCGTTGCCCGGGCAGGCAGGGAAAGCGCGACCACCCTTCAGCAGCAGGTGAAGACGGCCAGGTTTGGGAAGATCAATCACGAGGCGCGGATACCCCAGCCCACGACGAGGAACTACGTGGTGCCGGCCGCCCAGGCCAGCAGGCCAATTTCGCAAATCCAGTGGCAGCAAAGGGAAGTCAAGGGCACGGCAGGGACGCGTCAGGTCCAATCCGGTCATGCCTCCCGGTCCGGGCCTCAGCCGCCCCAATCCCCGCCTATACAGCATGCCCCCCGGATGGCGAGCCCTGCCAAGCCGCCTCAACCTCAACCCGGAGGGCCTAAGGGCTCGGCGCAGCCCGCTCAGGGCAAGAAGGCGCAGGGTGAGCACAAAGAGCAAGAAGAGACGCGACCGTGACGGAAAAGGCGGTTACACCTGCTTTGCCTCAGCCTCGGACAAGGCCGCCCTCGCCTCGGACATCTTCCTGTAGTATTTCTTGATCTTTTCCACGTTACCCGAGGCGACGGCGCTGGTGAGGTCCCCTTCCGCCTCCGCCACGTCGAGCAGCCTGTAATAGTCCAAAGATTCCTTCATATGGGCAAGGACGATCATTCCCGTAATGATCGGGTGGTTATTCGTCACGTTCGCGTCCTTAAAGCGCGTTCCGTGCTCCAGCTCCACATCGAGCCCAGCCCTGAACTGATCTGGATCAATGGGCATCTTCCCGGTGTTCACCTCGGCCAGGATCTTCCCGGCCTCTTCAGGCGTTGCGGATGGCTCCTTCAAGGTCGTCCAGTCCCTGATGCCGAGTTCTTTGCACACCCTTCGCACTTCATCAGCCGTTATATACTCGGGAAGCTTCATCTGTTCCTCCTTTCAGGTACGCTTGAGACCGTTCCCATACGGCCGGCTATCGCATAAGGCCCTTTGCCCCTGCGATCCGGGCCACACATACCATTATAAGGCACGAGGAAAAGGTCTGCATGAGCTAATTTTCCGACAGCGCCGTCGCAATCGCACAATAAAATCGCCCTCCCCCTTTTTTCTTGCATTCCCCTTCCCGATGAGGAACAATCTGGGGAGGTGTTCCCTTTGCATTCCGGCGCCCCGGCTGCGGTCTTCTACGCGGTCTCCCGCGCATTCCGGGGAAAGCTAAAAGGGGAAAGGGGAAACGAAAGCGGCAGGATCGGACGTGTGTGATGAAGGTGACGCTCAAGTACGCGACGGAAGGGCTTCCCATAGAGATCGAGGCGACGGCCGGCTTCGCGGGTGTTCTTGAGCCGTCGGAGCCCGATCCCGTCCCGAGCCCCGAGGCGGCCCTCACGCAGAGCCTCGGCCGGCCCCTCGACTCGAAACCCCTTGTCGAGATAGCGAAGGGAAGGAAAGACGCCGTCATTGTGATAAGTGATATCACGCGCCCTGTCCCGAACCGGCTGATCCTCCCTCCCATTCTTGCCGCTATCGACGCGGCGGGTATCCCGCGTTCGGCGGTCTCCATACTGATCGCCACCGGGGTTCACCGGCCGTCAACCGGCAAGGAGCGCATCCAGCTCGTGGGACCGGAGATCGCATCGTCTTACCGCATCGTCGATCACCTCTCGAAGAAGGG
>JBEKJU010000306.1:0-4472 GCA_050011095.1 Syntrophorhabdales bacterium | reverse complement strand
TCTTTCGCAACGGGTTCGAAAGAGGCGAGGGCCTTGGTCAAAACAAAAGCTGCCTGTAGCGCCTCTGTGGGGCAAAGGGGGAAACATGCCTTACAGTCCCAGCACTCCCTGGATGCGATCTCCGGAATGAAACTGATCTCCTTCCGTATTCCTCTGTCAACGAAGCCAACAGCGTACTTCTTCTTGACCTCGGCGCAGTATCGGACGCAGAGGCCGCAGTGAATGCAGAATGAGGGTTCTTTTTCAAAGCGGTCCTTGTCCGCCCCATACTCCTGGGCGAGATCCTGCAGGTCAAAGGCATCCGGGGCATGGGCCAAAAGCAGCTGCAGGATCATTTTGCGGATTCTGTCCACCTTCTCGGATCTGGTTCTTACCACCAGGTTTTTTTCTACCGGGTAGACGCAGGAGACAACGAGTCTTGTCGAGCCGCGACTTTCCAGCTCTACTATGCAAAGCCGGCAACCCCCATAAGGCTCCAATTCTTCGTGGTAACAGAGTGTCGGAATTTTAATCCCCGCGCTTCGCGCTGCCTCCAGGAGAGTCATCCCTTCCTTTGCCTTCACTTCTTTTCCATCAATCTGTAAAAGGATTTCACTCATTTTTCTTTACTCCCCCTGACTATCGTTCTAGCTTCCTCGGGAACAGGAGGCGGCACAGGCACGCCGGAGATCTTCGTCACCGCACGAAAGCGAGGGGGGCACACTTCAAAGCAGGTTCCGCACTTTGTGCATTTCTCCTGGTCAATTATACTGATCAGGTTTTTGCCGCCCGTAATCGCCTCGGCAGGACACTTCTTAAGGCAAATCATACAGGCCTGGCACTTACCGGGGTCGATATGGAACGCGATCAGCTCCTTGCAGGAAAGGGCCGGGCACCTCTTCTGGAAGACATGCGCCTCATACTCGTCCCTGAAGTACTTGAGCGTGCTCAGGAAGGGGTTGGGGGAACTCTTACCCAGGGCGCAAAGGGCGGCTTCTATGGCTGTCTCGGATAGCTCCTCCAGAAGCTCGATGTCGCCCTCTTTTCCCTTTCCCCGGGTTATGTTAGTGAGAATCTTAAGCATCTGCCTCATGCCTTCACGGCAGGGGACACACTTGCCGCACGATTCATCGGTGAGGAAGTCGAGAAAGTACCTGGCGACGTCTACCATGCAGGTATCTTCATCCATGACAATCATACCGCCCGACCCCATCATCGAACCGGCCTTGGTGAGTTCGTCAAAACCAACTTCAAGATCCAACAGCTCCTCGGGGATGCATCCTCCGGACGGTCCCCCGGTCTGGACTGCCTTGAACTTCTTGCCTTCGGGGATTCCACCGCCTATCTTGAAGATAATATCCCGGAGCGGGGTGCCCATGGGCACTTCCACAAGACCGGTATTGGTGATCTTGCCGACGAGGGAGAAAATCTTCGTGCCCTTGCTGCTCATCGTGCCGAATTGAGTAAACCAGTCAGCGCCTTTATTGATGACAAGCGGCACATTGGCCCATGTCTCGACATTGTTCAAAACGCTGGGTCTACCCCAAAGGCCCACGACGTTGGAGCGGACATACTTCGGTCTGGGCTCGCCTGCCCTGCCTTCCAAAGCCGTCATCAGGGCGGTTGATTCACCGCAGACAAAAGCGCCGGCCCCCTGGTGCACCTTGACAATGAAATCGAAGCCCGAGCCAAGGATATTTTTCCCGAGAAAGCCATACTCCTCGGCCTTCTTGATGGCGGTGTTCACATTCTGCACCGCCAGGGGGTATTCCTGTCGCACGTAGATATAGCCCTCGTGGGAGCCGACGGCATAGGCCCCGATGGTCAATCCCTCGAGAACCGAGTGAGGGTTACCCTCGAGAAGGCTCCTGTCCATATAGGCTCCGGGGTCCCCCTCATCCGCGTTGACGATCACATACTTTATTTCGCCGGGGGCATTGCGGGATCCTTCCCACTTGCTCCCCGCGGGAAAGCCGCCGCCTCCCCTTCCTCTCAGGTTGGCTTTTTTGACTTCCTCCAATACCTGATCGGAGGTCATCCCGGAAAGGGCCTTGGCTAAGGCGGAATAACCGCCAATCGCCAGATAGTCGTCAATGCTCTTGGGATCAATACTGATGTTGGAACCGAAAACAATCCGCTTCTGGTTCTTGTAGAAGGGGATTTCAGATTCATGAACTATTTTTTCATTGGTGCCGGGGTCGGTATAGAGCAAACGCTCTATGACCTTATGGTCCTTTATGGTCTCGGAGACAATTTCAGGGATATCCTTAGGCTCTATCTGGAAATAGCATATCTCCTCGGGGTGGATAATAATAATGGGACCCCTCTCACAAAAACCATGGCAACCGGTCCTCCTGAGATCCACCTCTCCGCTCAAGCCCTGCTTTTCAATCTCCTCCTCGATAGCCGCGGCCACTTCTCCACTGCCGGAGGCATGGCACGCGGATCCGGAACAGAGTGTGATACAGGGTTTATTCGGGTCTCTTTTCGACAGGATGCCTTTCCTGAATTCTTCCAAGTCAGCGGGTGAATTTATCAGTGGCATAGTTTTATCCTACTCGTAGTTTTTTAACACGTCTGCTGTCTTGGATGGCGCCATCTTGCCGTGAGTCTTCCCATCGACCTCCATCACCGGTCCCAGGGCACAACAACCGAGGCAGTTAACGGTCTGCAGGCTGAACTTCAAATCCAGGTCCGTTTCGCCGGGTTTGATTCCGGTCAGGTCCTGCACCGTGTCGAGGACACGTGTCGCGCCACGAACATGGCAGGCGGTACCCATACAGATGTGAATTTCATGACGTCCCTTGGGAACCAGACTGAAGGCCTTATAAAAGGTAGCGATATGCTGCACCCTGGTTAAGGGAACCTCCAGTTGTTCAGCCACCCTCTCCAACGCCTCCTTGGGAAGCCAATGGTTTTCACTCTGAATCTCCAGCAACACCTGAATGAGTGAGCTGGCCTCCTTATGATGCTTGTCAATAATCCGATCGATCCTATCGTTATCCATAGTCGCCTTCCTAAACCTGTCTCTTTACCCCAGGGTCTTCTCTTTCACCTCAGGCGAGGGCATAGCACTTCCGGCCCTCATCGTACCTGACCAGCCCATGCCTCGATGAGGTATTCATGTGCCTCGATACCTCAGACGGGGTCAGGCCCAACATCTCGGCGATTTTACCCGTCGTAAGGGGTCTTTCCCGGAGGAGTAGCATAATCTCGCTCATGGCGAGCTTATCTCCAATCAAGTCAATGAATAACCTGTTGAACTCGTCACCGGAGAAAAATTGATGATAATTTTCTTCGGATTCGAAGTGCTCCCTCAGCCTCTCCCTTTCCACAAGCCTGATGTAGGGGATGAGCTTTGTCACTGCTTCAAGCTTGACCTTTAATACAGCTGCGTCTATCCCTTCGCCTTTGCTTAATGGCCCCAACTCCTTCACCTTTTTGACAAAATCATTAACACCTTCGACAAAAAGATTTGCTTCACTGCCGGACATAAATGCGATCCTTAGCCTATCCGGGTTCAGCCCTATATGCTCCATCATTTTTTTGCATATGTTCACCATGCTTAATGCATGGAAGTTTCCATTAGTGAGGTAGTTGCATTCATTTAAATGGCAGCCGCCAATAAACACCCCGTCCGCACCCTTTGAGAAAGCCCGGAGTACATGCGACAGGTCGATTCTGCCTGTGCACATGACACGAATAAGCCTCATTTCAGTGGTATATTGCAGTCTGGAAACTCCAGCCAGGTCAGCAGCGCCGTATGCTCACCAATGGCATACAAAACCTAATATTTTTGGTTTAAATTTAAGTTCCGTACTCATTCTCTCTCGCCCCCCTTCTTGGTAATCACGGCTTTATTCATTCGTATGCTTCTACTCATCTCCAACCGCCGCATCAATTTGTTGCATGATATCTTCCTCTGAGACCGCCGCATCAATTTCACTCAAGACCTCTTCATCGGTAAAGTGCTTGAGAGAAATAGCAGTTGTTGCGCACACTGTGTTGCAGACACCATCTCCTTTACAGAGCACAGGATTAACCTTAGCCTTTCTGCCTTCCGGTGTCTCATAAAACTCTATGGCCCCATACGCACAAGCGGTGATGCATGCCCCACAGGAAATGCACTTATTCTCATCAACCTCGCACACGGAGCCGGAGGCTGTGACCGTATCATGCGAGAGGAGCGTTAAGACCCGGCCCGCAGCCCCATAAGACTGGTTGATCGTTTCCTGCATAAACTTAGGATAGTGGGCCAGTCCACACAGATAAACGCCATCCGTAGCAAACTCAACAGGTCTCAATTTGACATGGGCTTCTTTGAAGAAGCCATCCGGGCTCAGCGTTACCTTGAATAATCCGGCTACTTCCTTGGTTGCCGCGGAGGGAATAACAGCGGCAGCCAAGGCGAGTATATCGGCATCCAGCTCAAGCTTCTTCCCTAAAATGAAATCCGTCGCGATAACCTTGAGAACCGGCCTACCGTCCTCAGC
>JBEKJU010000305.1:0-5622 GCA_050011095.1 Syntrophorhabdales bacterium | reverse complement strand
CTGGCTCACGATTTCCAATACTTCGGCCGTTTGTAGTAATCGTAAAGCGTCTCTTCGTACGTGCGGTCGAGAGCTTCCGGATGATACTCCGGTCCGTTCTTGATCGTCTCCCTGGATAGGGCGACGTATACCTTGGAATCGTCCCAGCTCACCCGGTTGTTCCACGACGGCGCAACCAGCACTTTTCTGCCCGGCCACCAATTCTGCGTATCCACGACCATATAGCGAATCTCCCATGTTTCTCCGTCAATGATGAAGTCTTCGACATGGCCGATATCACCATCGGTAGCCTCGATACGATAGCCGGTCACTTTGTTGGCGCTGCGCAGATGAGAATCGTATGCTGCTTCGCGCTTCGCTTGTGCTTTTTCATCTCTCCTTAGATCGGCCTCTGAGAGCCGAGGGTAGGCCGTGTATCCCCACAAATAATCGCCTCCCCAATAATACGGGTAACCGTAGTAGTCGAGGTACAACGCCTCGTGCTGCCGGGATACCGGCTTGTCGGTATCGATGTCGGGGCTCTTCTCTACCTGCTTCCTTGTCAGCGTTACGTTGAGCCGCTCTTTTGGTACATCCACCTCGCCGACCGCGAAGGGCGAGATGAGCACCTTTCGGTTGAAGAGCCAACTACCGGTTTCGGCCACCAGATACCGGATCGTCCAGAAATCATCGTCTAAATAGAAATCATCCACCTTTCCAATGTCGCCGTCCGTTGCGCCGACGGCATAGCCTTTCAGGGCCTTTACACTGTAGTGCATCTTCTCTTCTCCTTTTTCATCTCTTGCGCGTCGGTGAATGTATGCAGCGCGTGACTAGCGTCTGCACGGGTACTTCCTCTTTTGATTCATCCGTTAGCGAGATACTCTGGTTCACGGCGCAAATACAGGGGGTTTTGATCTTAATCCAGTCCACCCTCCTATAGACATCGGGGTATATCCTCTTGGCGAAGATATACCCCGATGTCCCGCATCTCCTATTTTTCTGGTGCTGGTGCTGGCGCTGGCGCAGGCGCTCCCGTTGCTCCAGGCGCACCAGCCTCCCCGGTTGCTCCAGGCGCTCCCGCTGCGCCGGGTGCTCCAGGTGCTCCCGCGGGTCCAGGTGCTCCCTTCTCCGCCGGTGCTGGAGGTGGGGATGATTGATTGCAGCCAATCAGCGTAAAAGTCGCTAGAAACATGACAGCTATAAACAACACCACTAATTTCTTCATATACGTTCATCTCCTTTTGATAAGACTTTGCTTCTGCGTCACAGTAATATGAAAAGTGACACCTACCGGCGCCTCCTCCAATAGTAGCCACCGCCCCCGCCTAACAATACGACCAACCCGCTGCTGAGTATGATGAGCGTCATTGTAATCTCCTCCCCTCACTTGGTTGAATACCCGTGTCAGTTTCGGATCCTTCCGCTGACCGCGCCCTTCGCATTCCTCGCCTTAGCCTTGCGCGTTCCTCTTGCTTGAGACTTTCGTTCCCCGTCAGGTCGCCTGCGGCTTGCTTGATCCCCTTGAAGCATGATACGCCACTCTCACTACTTCCCCAGGGTCTTCTTGACCTGGCCGACCTTTTCCTGCACTTTGCCGGCTATCTTTTCGGCTTTGCCTTTGGCCTCCAACTTGGGATTGTCGGTGATTTTCCCTGCCATTTCCTTGGCCTTACCCTTTGCTTCGTGTAAGGTGCCTTTCACTTTGTCCTTCGTGCTGGACTTCATGGTATTCCTCCTTGAGGATTTCGATTTGCGCGTGCTTATTCTGAAATATAGGTCTTACTATGGCGCTCAGCAACTTACAAAGGTCCTTAGGGATTGTCATTGCCTGCCGTCATATTTCAGAGCGGTCACTTGATATTCAAGACCCAACCCATGCCCGGCACGGTGAGGTCAGGTAATGGATGAAAGAACATATTGGATCAGCCGCGAGGGAGATATGCTGCCCGTGTCCCTGAGCCATATCAACACAGTCACCTGCAACCCTGAAAGATTTGGACTAACGCGCGAGTACCTGGAAACCGCCTACAAGAAGCACAAAGAACCTTTTGGATGGTAGGGGAAGGCACGTGAAGAGATTACCAGGGGGTTGATAGCAAAGGGGTGGATACGAACCAGGGCGTGCAAGGATCATCTATAAGTGCAGGCGTTCGGTCTTTCCGAGCATGATTCAGCAGCCCGTACCAGTACCCTTCAGAGGGGCCGCAATCTATCATAGTATCTGCAAATGCAGCATCCGTTTCACATCACAAAGGTTCGCCATTATCACCGAAAAGGCGCAAAGCTTTGTCCTTCCGGCACCTTCCTGGGCGTCTTTGCAATCTCCCGTTTGGATAAAGGTTGTATCAAATGGCCCTCCTTAGGATTACCGTGGTCCAGAACGAGTGGGCGCCATGCAACGGCGCATCGGCCGACCTCATTATCTCCTCGCCGCTTCTGGCCTCGTCGTAGTACGTGAGGCACCTTCCCGGAGTACGCAGGCCATAGAGAGCGAAGGATCGATCAAGCGCAGCCATGCGAGGACAAATCCTAGGAACGAAAAGGAGAATCGTCAGCCTGGGGCTTTACAACCTGTCCGTAAGTACTTAAATATATATGCATCGGGTGCCTAACTCCGAAAGGGAGATCCAGGGGGGCAAGTTTACCCTGCCCGCCCTCGTCCACGATAAGAACAGGGGTCGGGACGGCGGCACCAACGTCAACGGCCTCGTCGGGAATTACTTTTGCAAAGTGATTATCATGATCGCTGAAATAACCAAGATCCTTTATGCGACCGACCTGAGCGAGAACTCTCTATACGCCTTCGGCTACGCCGTTCAGATTGCCCGACAATGCGGCGCCAAGATTACGGTTCTCCACGTAGTTGAGCCTGGAGCTGCCACATTTGGCAATTGGGTAAAGGAGGACACGGAAGGGAAGGAGAGCGTTCGCTCGCGCGAGATAATCCGAGGTCACCTGGAGCGATTTTGCGAAATTATGGATAAGGACAGGACCTGTATCGAACTCGTGTCGAATATCCTTGTTCGCGTTGGTCAACCGGCCGAAACAATCTTGGGCCTCGCTGAGGAAGAGGGGTCCGATATCCTCGTCCTTGGAACTCATGGAAAGCAACTGCTGAGAAATGCACTTCTGGGCAGCGTCTCCCGCGAGGTCCTATATCGCACTTCAAGGCCGGTGGTCGCCGTCCCTGTGCCCAACGATAAGCTCAACTGGGAAGAGCTCTAACAAGCGAGTTTGGTTTTTGAAACGTCGTCCTTCTGCCTCTGTGCCAACCTTGAACCTGTTGAATACTCCCCCGAACTGGAAGTGAGGCCCGGCCTTCTGGGTGAGGGCAGAACAAACGCTATAAGGCTGGCGGACATGGAAGAGTTGTTGGTGGATGACCCGGAAAAGCAGTCACAATAGCCCTTGAAAATAATTATCCGGAACAGAATAAGGATTCAGGGTGAGTTATCTTTTTAACGCTGCAATCAGATGATTGGATACTAAAGACAGGAGGAGAGAAATGAAGAAGGTTATTTTGTTGTCAGCGTTGGTGGTTTTCGGATTAGCCTTTTTTTCGGGCTGCGTCTCCATGCAAACATGGCCAGATAAAGAAAGGAGCGCGGAGAACAAGATGGTTGTAATCCAGGAGAAGATTGGGGATGGGCTGAAAACAGGTGCGCTTACCCCCGATCAGTCCCAGATGTTTCTGACGACCCTGAAGGGTATTCGGACAGACTATACGCAGCTGAGAGACAAAGTGGTCTCCCGGGACGAGTGGGATAGCCTTCTTGGAAGACTTGATGCGCTTGGAAATGAGATCGACAGGGCGCTGGGCCGGGCCACAAGAATTGAAGAGCCAAGAGGGAACGGGGACAGGATTGTCGCACTTCAAAGGAGAATTGATGACGGAAGAAGCAACGGACGCCTGCCTTCGACAGAGGGGCGAGAATTTCAATCCAGACTGGACTCCATTCGGCGTGACTACTTGCAGATGACGGAAGGAGGCAGATACACGACGCAAGACGAGAGAGCAGACATTTCCCGCAGGCTCGATTCATTGGAAACGGATATAAATCGGCTCCAATAGAAGTTTTCAGAAAATTGGCACCCAGGGACGAAGGTCTGTGTAAGTGGTTTGCAAGTATTAATTTGCCGTAGTCACATTTATTAACATTGCAACCGTATGATTGGACATCTAAAGGCAGGAGGAGGGACGGGGTAACATGAACCCAGTGTCATTCAAGGACGACGGAGTATCTCTTTGCCGGCACTCCAGCGGGGTTTGGTGGTCCGGCTTGTTCAGGAGCGAAGGGTGTTGTAGCTACCTATACCCTTACCGGGGAAGGCGAGGTGTGACATCTTTGGGAGAAAAGATCTTGTAATCAACCATTTTCATCATCAAATTTACTGAAGAGGAGTAACCGCCATGAAAACAAGGAATGTGTTTATCGGCTATCTGGTCCTTCTTATGTTCGTCGCCGCCCTTGCTGCCTGCGCCTCGACACGCACACACGAAAGCACGGGCGAATACGTGGACGATTCGACCATCACGACCAAGGTAAAGGCCCTGCTTGCGGAAGATGATTTTCTCAAGTCGTTCCAGATCGGCGTCGAGACTTACAAGGGCGTTGTCCAACTGAGCGGCTTCGTCAATTCTCAACAGGCCGTCTCTAAAGCGGGCGAAATCACAAGAAGCGTCAAAGGAGTCACCTCCGTAAAGAATAACCTGATCGTGAAATAGGCGACCGACATCCATTTCCGGGTAGGGCAACGGCGGCCGCTGTTGACCCGAACCCCGGATTTCCGGGAACCCCGTCCGGGAAGTGAGATGTGGAGATGAGTCGATGCTTATTGGGACGCAGGAAATTAACCTTATAAGGAGACAGATCATGAAACGGATTACCAATCAGTTCGTTTATCCGGCCGTACTCGCTGTTGCGGCGGTACTTCTCGCTTTTATGGTTCTCACAGGTGCAAGTCCAACGCTGGCGGCCTCGCCCGAGCCAGGCCCGGCGCCCGTTGTCAAAACGCCTGCCGGCGACCGCGTCGAGGCACGCATCAAGGAGCTTCATACCAAGCTCAATATCACCCCGGCACAGGAAGGGCTATGGAATAACGTCACCCAGGCGATGAGGGACAATGCGAAAACAATGGAGACGCTCATCAAGGCAAGGTCAGAAAAAATGGGCACCATGACCGCTGTCGAAGACCTAAAAGCCTATGGCGAAATTGTCGAGGCCCATGCGGACGGCATCAAGAAATTCGTCTCGGCCTTCGAACCTCTTTATGCCGGCATGTCGGACGCTCAGAAGAAGAGTGCCGATACGTTATTCCGCTACCACGGCCGTGCGAAGTCAAAGGCAAAGGGCAAGTGATCGCGACTGCCGGAAACGTCAAGAGAGCACACCCTATTTTGCGATAGGGAATCACTACAACAATGGAAGGTCACTATGAGAACCTCGAATACACGAACCAGAAAGTTCAGTTCCACAGTCGGCAAGATCGTGATGGCCCTCGTCTTCGCCTCAATGATCGGCGGTATATCCATCGCGCCGGCGTTCGCCAGGGATAACGGCAGAGGCCACAGCCAGCAGGGGCACGGCGGACATGGTGGAGACCGTGGCCACTACCGTGGTGGATATCGCTATGGCTATG
>JBEKJU010000304.1:0-4548 GCA_050011095.1 Syntrophorhabdales bacterium | reverse complement strand
CAACGCTCACCACCATGGCTCTTTACCACAGCAGCTTGGGGTAGTTTGAAGCCTGCCCCTGCAGGCCGGCTCCGAGGGGCCTCCCCTCATCTCTTGTGCAACTTCGTGGCGCAACTCCACCTGCAAGTGTGGAACCTTCAATTTATTGCCAAATTCGTTGAATGCCGAGTGAAAGAGATAACGCCGGGCGTCAGTGGCGCGGGCAGCACGCCAACGTCCGCCCTTATGTACTGGTTAGCTCATTGTTCCTCACGTTACTATTCTCTTATAGGGGATTTTGTCTACCATCGCTGCATCGATTTTGTTCTTCAATAGCTTCAAGAAGTCTCGCTGTTGCTCAAGAAGAAGAAAAATGATCTCATCAAGAGTGAAGAGAACAAATACCGTTCACTGAAGCGCTTCTTTTGCGATATTAATCGCCGGTTCTATAGGCCTCGGTGATAGACTCGCATCAAATGCTCAGAAATTAGATCCTTTCCAATATTGTCAAAAGTCCATTTCATTTCTACCAGATGGCAGATATCGGAGGCACGTCCTCATTTATCGGTTCAGTGACTTGTTTTTAAACTGGGCCAGAGTCCAGGCTGAAGGTTGATGGCATTCCCTCAAGACCCAGACAACCCCCTGGGGAGTATTCCCCAGGGGTAGCGGATCATTAGGATTACGCCTCGAAGAGGGTGACGATCGGGAACTGCTTTATTTTGAGCACGCCGTCCAGGGCCTTGAACTTATTCCTCACCGTCTGCTCAATGTCGGTAAAGCTGGTCCCTTTCACTAGGAGCACGATGTTGTAGGTGCCCTCGGTGCAGTCACAGTTAACGACATGGTCGTTGAAATAGAGGGCTGGGTAGATCGCCTCGATCTTCTCCTTTTCTATCTCCAGCATTACATAGGAAGAGACCCTCTGTCTGGCCAACTGGGTCGCCTCGGTCTCGTCCCTTCCAAGGGCGTGGTCGACCGAGCCGATGATATTCACCACGTTATCGGGGAAGACGGGTGTCTGCACAGGCATAAGGGTAATATCAGCCACACCGCGCATTGTCTTCAGCTCCTTCTCCACCAGTTCGTTGATCTCGTCGAAGGTTGCTGCCTGCAGCATGAGGACCAGGTCGTAATCTCCCCTTATGGCATCACAGTAGAGCACGTTTTGGTGGAAGTAAAGCTTCCGGTATGTCTCCACGAGGTTTGCCGTGTTATCCAGAGTGACCATGGCATACATGGTGACCGACTCATTTTTCTTCGTCTCTTCCCTGGGCTGCTCCCCGGTCTTTGCAGCCTTCGGTTCGAGCTCCTCCAGGAGCTTTGCCAGCTCATCCATGTCGAAGGGCTTCTCCAGGTAGCCATCTGCTGCCTTCGCCTCTTCCGCTATCGCTTCGCTCCCATGGCCGGTAATGATAATGACCGGGACTTGTGGATAGTTCAGTTTTATGACCTTCAAGAGCTTCAGGCCATCGATGTCGGGAAGGCGCACGTCTACGACTGCGCAGCCCAAAGCCATATGTTTCTGCTTGAATGTCGCAAGTGTCTGTAGCCCCTTCATCCCGTTTTCGCAGGGTTCCGTCTGGTAGCCCTTCTGCATGAGACCCATCGCAACGCTCCTTCTCAGGGAAGCTTCATCATCGATTAACAGGACATTCTTTTCCATGATATATCTCCTTTTATTGTTTTCTGTCTTAACTGCACACCCTCTATTAAGCAATAGTCGTGCCAAATATGCAACGCTATTTATTCCGCACAGTTAGCTATTATTATGCCGGGAAGGATATTTCGGCGGTGATAAGGGAATGGGTGTTCCGTGAGAAAAAACGCCTGTTGGGGCCGTTCTTTAAGGTGTTCACATTCTTCGCACTTGTCGGGAAAACGGATCGCCTTGCAAGACAAGGGCTTTGGCCTATAAAGAATTTTTATAGCAAAAATACATCCGAAAAGACCGGCTTTTCATGGCGAAATACAGTGTTGGCCTCAGGCGAGAGGGAGCGCGGACGAGCTCCGAGGCACGCAAGAGACTGGACTCATAAAACGACGCTGTGAGGAACCCTATCATGGCCACACCCCATGTGGACGTGCCGACGTTGCGTGATTGCCTGCAACGTCCACGTTTCTTTCGTTAATTCGCTACAGAGCTTTACAAACCCCATCCACGACAGGCGTATCACCAGTCGCAATTTCGCACCATGTCTTCCTGGAGTCGTTGCGCTTAAATTTCTTGGTTTGATAGAGGAGTGGATATGGTAATCGTGAAGGCAGAAGAAACAACTGCAGGACCATCACATCCTGCCTCAGATATCTCCCCCGGGGGACTTGAAAAAAGGCAGCAACATTGTCGTTGACACTTGCGTCGCCTATCCTTCCACAGCCAGAAATGATTTCACTTTTCCTTAAGATACCGAAGGCTTCACGGCAAAGCCCGCGAGAGTCGATCCCGCCTGGCCGGGTCACTTCAGCTGTGGGTCTATGCCCTGGAAGTTGCATTCCGGTATGTAACAGGTCACGTTGATAAACTCGCAACCGTGGTGGCACGTGGGACATTCCTCCGGCGGTTGCGGCGCCTGCAGGGTATAGCCGCAGTCATTGCATTTCCAGTAAGGTGTCGATACCGTTTCTTTTTCTTCGGTCATAGATTCCTCCCCATAGTTTGCTTGTGCCCCTCACGCGGCCTTCGGGCGCGCCGAGCTTTTTCCTGGTCTTCTTCGGTCCCATCCACCGAAATGAGCTTGGCTCCTTGTTAGGGATGATCCTCCCTACCTGCCGCGCCCCTGCGGCGGAGGATATCTTTGACCTTTCTCGCCGCGAATATGGGCAGAAAGTTCACGATCACGGCGTCCCGCTTCATCTTTGCTAGCACCGACTTATGAAAACTGAACCTCAGATCCCGTTTTTACAGTCTCCACGTTTTTCCAGGGTCAACAAGATGCCTATCTCAACGTAATCGCTCATCCTGTTACCGTCAACTACCGGCCGTAAGGCTTCCGACAAGGGCCTGTGGGGAAGCGCCACGTAAAATACGACAACGAAAACGATATTGGCGGAGAGGCAGGTAATGAAAGTCGTTTCGTCGGGGCTTGTCCACCGTTACACATCGTCTTAGAGTTAAGGTAGGCGGTCGGCCAAGGGGGGGGCTTCTTTATCTTGGGTCGATGCCATATCGGCAAGGAGGTGCCGCAATGGACGAAAGGACAACCGGGGAAACGGAGCGGACGACACAGGCCAATCTTGGCCGGGCCGGAACGGCGGTGAAAGAAGGGGTTGTGTGGAGTCTCAAGGGTCTCAATGACATCGAAGCCGCTATTCTGAGCCTTGTGAGAAATGCCGTGGCCGACACCCTCAAGCTCACTGCCGACGTGACGGGGATGAGCATTAATCTCAGCTCCGAGGTCATCAAAGGGGCCGTAAAGGCGACCGAAGAGGTGGGTGCGGGGCTTACCCAAAGCACGAAGGGCGTCTCCAAGGGAGTGATCATGGGTGTGGGCGATGTGGGAGGGGATGTCATGAGCGTGGCAGGCCAGACCGTCAGGGGGGCTGTCAAAGGCACGTTCGAGATTGGCGCTGACGTTTCGCTAGTCGCCCGGCGGGCGGTAGACGGCGCGATCGAGGCAACGAAGGAGATCGGCGGCAACGTGGAAGAAACGACCAAGGTGGCTGTGGGTGGCGCCATCGAGGCGGCCGGGGCCATAGGAACGACTACCCTCAAGGCCGTCAGAGAGATACTGGTGGGCGTTGTTGAAGGCGTCAAAGAGGTGGCAAGCTCAGCTCTTCCCAAGATGGCGCAGAAAACGGCCGGCGGTCCGGTCGAGAGTCCCAAGGCATCGTCCCCACCGCCTTCCGGAGAGACGCACGATGGGAGGTTTAAGACCGATGAGGAATACCGCCACATGGCACCGTCCCCACCGCCTCCCGGAGAGACCCCCGACGAGCCTTCAGCGAAGACCAGGACGAGGCGGGGAGAATAACGCACCCCGGTCCGTTCAGTTCATGCTGTTGCTTTGCATCACATCCGGGAAGCGCAGAAGGATAGGGGAGCAAGGGGTTCAGTCATGGACGAACCCCTTACCAATCAGGCCATTCGTAGCCCCGCCGTTCCATAAGAGAAGGCGGGGCATCGGGAAGACGGATTGGGATTCGACCCGTTCAGGCATATTCTTTTACATCGGCACCTATCGCCAAGGCCCTGGTCAATGCTCACAAACGGGGAGTATCGGTGTAAGCCATCCTGGACGAAAGCCAGAAAACAGAAAAATGCATCGGGGCTTCGCGGCCCTCCTTGAGGCGAAGGTATTGATAAAGGCCTGGAGAAGGCATTACAACACGGTGAGGCCGCACAGCCCCTCGGCTACAAGCCGCCGGCCCCGGAGGCCATCATACCCAACAACGGATATTTAGGGGAAGGAACAGCTCTGAACATGGTACAATGAGTGGGGGCGGGGCAAGATGGGAGCGCACGTGATAGTAAAGCAAATGGAAGTGGGACGGATGGCGGTGTACGCCTACCTCGTGGGATGCGGGAAGACAAAAGAAGCTCTCGTGATAGACCCAGCGGGCGATGAGGAC
>JBEKJU010000303.1:0-4885 GCA_050011095.1 Syntrophorhabdales bacterium | reverse complement strand
CTCCTCATCTCGTCGGCTCCCGCGAGGCGGGATACGAAGCTGGGCGTCCTCAAGATGTTCCCCAACTCCAAGCTGGACGAGGTCTACGGATCGACGGAAGCCGGTTGCGTCACCATCCTGAAGCCCGAGGAGCAGCTCACGAAACTCGGTTCCTGCGGACGCGAGGTGGTCGGCTCGGATCTCCTCAGACTCTACGACGAGGACGGCAAGCTGATCAACGAGCCCAACAAGGTCGGAGAGGTCTATTCGAGAAGCCCGATGCTCCTTTCCGGTTACTGGAAGGAGCCCGAGAAGCTCGCGGCAGCCATGAAGGGCGAGTACTTCAGCGCGGGCGACATGGGCTACAAGGACGAGGACGGGTACCTCTTCCTCGTTGACAGGAAGGCGAACATGATCATCTCCGGCGGTGAGAACATCTTCCCGTCGGAAGTGGAGAACGTGGTAGGCAGCTACGAGAAGGTCAAGGACGTCGCGGTTATCGGCATACCTCACGAGAAGTGGGGGGAGACGATCATGGCGGTCGTGGTCCTCCATGAGGGGCAGACGGCACAACCCGAAGAAATTACGAACTATTGCAGGGGCAAGATTGCCGGCTACAAGGTGCCGAAGAATGTCGTCTTCATCAAGGATGAGGAGATGCCGAGGACGGGCAACGGCAAGATCCTCCACCGGGTGTTGAGGGAAAAGTACGGCATGTGGAAGGACAATGTCTAGAGAAAACGTACCGTCCCTGAGGTTCCGGTCCTTCCTTTTTATGAAGGGGTGGCTCCAATGGCTTCGCCGTTGGAGGGGGCGACCGGGTACCCACGCAGTGGGTGTCCCAGTAAATTGAAGTATGGCATGTGGAAGGATCATCAGTAAAGGGATGGACCGCCGGGGCTACCTGCCGGCGGCAGGAATAAGATCCGGGACGGGGCCTTCAGGAGACTGACGCCTCCGTCCCGGGCGGATAAGTATTAAGAAGAAGGAGGCGGATATGAAGAAGATACTCCAGGGAAACGAGGCGATCGCGCGAGGGGCCTGGGAGGCCGGGGTCACCGTGGCCGCTGCGTATCCCGGCACGCCTAGCAGCGAGATACTCGCCGAGATCGCCAAATATCCGGAGATCGACGCGGAGTGGTCTCCGAACGAAAAGGTTGCGGTGGAAGTGGCCGCGGGTGCGGCCTTTGCAGGGACGCGCGCCATAGCGTGCATGAAACACGTGGGGATGAACGTGGCATCCGACGCGTTCATGACGCTCTCCTATGCGGGCGTAAAGGGGGGCCTCGTCGTGGTCGTGGCCGACGACCCTTATGCCCATAGCTCTCAGAACGAGCAGGACAGCCGCAACTGGGCGCGTTTTGCCAAGGTTCCCATGCTTGAGCCGGGGGATGCCCAGGAGTGCAAGGATTTTACGAAGGTTGCCTTCGACATCAGCGAGCAATTCGATACCCCGGTTCTCCTGAAGGGCACGACGAGGATATCGCACGCCGACTCGCTCGTGGAAGAAGGGGAGAGGAAGGTCTCCCGGATGCCGCTCGGCCTCGACCAGAAAGAGATCCCCAAGCATGTCATGGTGCCTGCCAATGTGCGTGTGGCGCGCCGCGTCATCGAGAAACGGATGAGGGATCTCGAGGCGTATTCGGATGGGTTTTCCGGCAACAGGATAGAGATCAATGACCCCGCCATAGGCGTGATCGCGGCGGGCGCCGCCTACATGTACACGAAAGAGGTCTTTCCGCAATACTCCTATTTGAAGCTTGGCATGGTCTGGCCTCTCCCCGGGAAGCTGATCGCCGATTTCTTCAAGAAGGTGAAAAAGGTGATCGTCGTCGAGGAACTGGACCCGTTTTTCGAAACAGAGATCAAGGCGCTGGGCTACAAGATATTTCACGGCAAGGACCTCATCCCGAACATGTACGAGCTAACCCCTGAGATCGTCGAGAGGTCGCTCCTCGGTGCAAAATACAAGGCCCCGAAAATCAGGGTCGACGTGGAGGACATTCCGAAAAGACCTGCGAACATGTGTCCCGGCTGCTCCCATAGGGCGCTTTTCTATACGCTCAAGAAACTGGGTCTTTACGTATTCGGCGACATCGGCTGCTACACCCTGGCCGCGGCGCCCCCGCTCCAGGCGATGCACTCGAACCTCTGCATGGGCGCAGGCATTGGTCTCGCCTACGGGGCGGGGAAGGCGCTTGGCAAGGAGGCGGTGGGTAAGGTGTGCGCCGTCATCGGCGACTCGACCTTTCTCCACGCGGGTATCCCGCCCCTCATGGATACGGTCTATAACAAGGGATATGCGACGACCATCATCCTTGACAACCGCATAACGGGGATGACCGGTTTGCAGGAGCACCCCGGGACGGGCTACACGCTGAAAGGGGAGCCCGCGAACATGATCGACTACGGGCAACTCGTGAAGGCCCTCGGTGTCAAGCACGTGAGGACCGTGGACCCTTACAACCTGAAAGAGACCTTCGAGACCATAAAAGAGGAGATCGGGAGGGATGAGGCGTCCGTCGTTATTACGGAGAACGGCCCGTGCATGCTCCACAGGAGGGAGAAGAGGCGGTTCCAGCACCCGTACTACGCCATAGATATAGAGACGTGCACCGGCTGCAAGACGTGCCTCCAGCTCGGGTGTCCGGCGATAAGCTGGGTCGACGAGGAAGGTACCGCGAAAAGCGGAAAGAAGAGAAAAGGGACCGTGTCGATCAACAGGCTCCAGTGCCCAGGGTGCGGCGTGTGCGCCCAGGTCTGCAAATTCGAGTCGATCGTACCGGGAAAGGCATGAGGGGGTTTCGATGGATAATAAGGTCACCAACATATTGCTTTCTGGTGTCGGCGGACAGGGGGCTATTCTCGCCAGCAATATCTTTGCCCACGTATTTGTCCAGGCGGGTTACGACGTAAAAAAGAGCGAGGTCCACGGAATGGCCCAGCGAGGTGGCGACGTGACCACCCACTTCAGGTTCGGCGAGAAGGTCTACTCGCCCCTCATCCCCTACGGCGAAGTCGACTTCCTCCTTGCCTTCGAGCTCTTGGAGGCGCTGAGGTATATCAACTACTGCAAGGATAAGGCAATGATCGTCATCAACGATCAGAAGATCCTTCCTCCCGCGGTGACCCTGGGGCTCGCGAAGTATCCCACGGACATACCCGCAACATTCAAGAAGTACTTCAAGGACCGGGTCCATGTGATCAAGGGACAGGAAATAGCCCTGGGGCTCGGAAATGCGCAGGCGGCCAACGTGGTGCTCGTGGGTGCCTTTTCAAAGCTCATTCCTGAGATAGAGGATCGGATGTGGCTGAACGCCTTGACCGACCTTCTCCCTAAAAAGATTCAGGGGCTCAATGTGGAGGCATTCCAAAAAGGGCGGGAGACCCTCTGAACGGATGGGGCTCCGGGAGGGCGCAGCGTGAAGGCCCTCCCCTTAAGGCTCGCGGGATGCGGATTGCCGTGGATAGTTCGGGTGTCATGGGTGGCGGGTTTGAGGAAAGCAAGAGGGTCATTGCTGTTCAAAATAACGCAAAACGCCACCTGCCTTCTGATAGAACAGGGCTTTTGGACGGGTAATTCGTTCATTCCAGGATGAGGTTGGTTTTCCTGTTTAGCCTATGCGCTTCTCCTGTCCTCACGTGTTATCTGCCAATCAAATCTTGCTGGTTCGGGGTTGCCCTCGGATAGTTATTTTGGACGTGAGGGTGGGAAAGCGTTTTTTTGGCGTCCTGTTGCCACAAGCATAAGAAAGCCCGGATATGCCATAAGGAGGATTCCATGAAGGAAGGCGACAAGCGCTTGAGCAAGAGACGGATCGGAATAGCGAAAGCGGGGGCGGAACTCTTCAGCAGGAAAGGCTTCGCCGAAACAAGCATGGAAGACATCTCGGTCGCTGCCAGGTTGAGCAAAGGCGGCATATATCATTACTTCTCCAGCAAAACGGATCTCCTCTTCTTCATTCTGGATAGTTTCATGGACATTGTGCTCAGCAATCTGGAGGGGGAGCTTGACGCTATAGACGATGGACTCGCAAAGGTTAGGAGACTTATCTTCCGCCATGTCGAACTCTACCCCAAGCACATGGCCGAAGCAAGGACCCTTTTCTTCGACGTGAAGAACCTTCCGTCGCGGCCCTTCAAGGTTATCGTCCAGAAGGAAAGGGAGTACAACCGGATAGCAGCGAGCGTGCTCTCCGGGTACTTAGGCTCCTTCGTAGAAAAGGATCGGGTGACCGCGATAACATACATCGTCCTCAGCATGTGCAATTCGATCTATGCCTGGTACAATCCCAAGAGCACGATCAAGCCGGACCATCTGTCGGAAATTATCTTCAAGATCATTACCGAGGGTGTCCCGGGCTTTCAGAAGGAAGGCGGGGGTTGAACGATTATTCGGTGCTTGATAATCACGACTTTTTCTACCCTTATGGATCTTTTGGCCGATCGGCGAGGCGCGGAAAGGCCAAATGTACTGGATGTACATGACCTTTTCGCAACGAAGCGGGCGTACAAAAAGACGAGCCAGATGGCCCATTTATTTTCTGACGAGCCCTTAGTTCCTCCAGGCGGGCGATGATGTCCCGTTGAGCAATGATGACTGCAATAAGCTCCTCATTGGTAAGATCCGTCAAGCCGGAGGGCTCGTGTTCCACGGACAATATGTAACATATGGAGAATGAAACGTCTAGGTTTCACCTGATTCAAAAGTAGCTTTCCTTCATCCATGGCCTCCCGCTATTGAGGCCCCTTTAGGGTACGTAAATAGTTACATAATCTTTACCTCTTTCGCAACGGGTTCGAAAGAGGCGAGGGCCTTGGTCAAAACAAAAGCTGCCTGTAGCGCCTCTGTGGGGCAAAGGGGGAAACATGCCTTACAGTCCCAGCACTCCCTGGATGCGATCTC
>JBEKJU010000302.1:0-4560 GCA_050011095.1 Syntrophorhabdales bacterium | reverse complement strand
GAATGCCTAAAAAAACGGGTCCTTCGCCGGATGTCGGCTCCCGGCCGGGGCACTACCTCGAAATTACCCAGGAAAGAATATTCTTTTTCTCCTGCCCGTCTCTCCTATACTCGACGTCCCTGATCGCCTTCTTCATCCTCCTCGTCGACGGTATCTGATCGGGGCTTGCATCCGTCGTTTCCGGAAACGTGCTCATGACAAGCATATTGAAGGGGACCCCCGAGTCGACGATAGTGACGAGGATCGCCCCCGTCTCGTGGGCGGTGCACGTGAGCACGATCTCCTCCGAGCCCGCCAGGCAGGCAAAACGAATAATGTTCCCGAGGGTCTCTTCCAGGGCAAGCTGAATCTCGCCGATCCTCTTTTCCTCGAACGTCATCCCGCGGGCATAGGCCGAGACGAACTCCATTGCCCGAAAAATAGCGTCATTCCGGGCGGGTATCCTGATCTCCTCGTTCATTCCGGAGTCGAGACCTTTTTCCATACCATTTCTCCTCTATTTTTCCAACTCCCGTCCCACCGCCTCATTGCGGCTGGGTGATTGCCGATAACTGCCAGGGATTACTGCCCGCCTGCCGGGCAAATGTCCAGTATTCCTCGAACTTGACTGGATCGGTCTTACTGCCCTCAACAACCTGTCCGGTCGATTCGTCCACGGTGTAGTCGAGGAGGTTCGCATAGAAACGGATAGTGATATAATCCCTGCCCGATTCCTGCCACGCCTCGATGATATCGGACGATCTCACGGCGATATTGTCGAGCTTGTTGATTTTCTTCTCCCGTCGCAGCTTCTCGGCGTCACCCTCGATGATGCGGTGCATCTCGTCGGTAAGGAGGCTCCGCACCGATGACATATCGCGATTCGCCCACGCGCCCTGGATCTTGAAAAACATGTCCATGCACGCGTCCTTGAATCTGGCCTCGTCGAAGTACGGGTCGGTCTGGCGTATGTAGCCGAGCCCCGTCCGGGTGTCCATTGCCTGCCCCCCTGCGGCGTAGGCCGGCTCAGAGGATTGCTGGTACACCGGTTCGCCCGTGGGCGACGACTGGTAATAGGCAGCCGACTCGGCCTGTTCCCTCCTCTTATTCACGAACCGGTAGACGAGGTAAAGGACGGCCGCGATGATGAGGATATCGAAGAGGCCTATACCGCCGCCTCCGCCCCAGCCGCCCAAACCGAGGCCCCGGAAAAGCATGCTGCCCAGGAAGCTGCCGGCCAGACCCCCGAGCATGCCCCGAAGGAATCCCCCGCCCCCATAAGGCTGGGCCGGAAATTGCGGCCCGGACTGGTAGGACCGGTAAGGGCTCGAAGGAACGCTGCCGGGGCTGCTGAAGCTCCTGGAGCCGCGAAAGCCCGAGGATGAGCCGCCGCCCACCCTGGCAAAGGAGTTCGTGTCGAGCGCGGAGAAGAAAAAGAAAAGGAAAGAGGTGGAGACGAATATTATTTTCAGCCATGTCTTTTTCGGCATCCAAACCTCCGATCGATATTTCAGTAATCTTATCATATTCGGGGGAATCCCACAATGACCGGCCGCTTGATTTACCGGGCCCGGCCGCACCGGGGGGCGAGGATGAGCATGAAAGAAAGGCCGGGGTGGCGCTTACTTCCCGGGCGAACCGGGTCGCCGGCGCAGGTCCGTTCCTCTTGTGATAATCGTCGAGGCGCGCTATAATCTGGGCCGTTCCGTCATGGATGCGACAAGAGCAAAAATATACAGTCGTCTCCCCCCGTTGCGAGGTCTCGTTTGTCTTTTGTGCCTTCCCCTTTTTCTGATCGGGGCCCCTTGCGCATCGGCCGAGCCGCCGGTCCGCGTAACCTTCCAGGCAGACCAGGTGGGAAAATTTCCCGACGGCTGGGTATCTAGAAACGTTGGTCCGGGCCAGGTTTACATTGTGCAGGCAGAGGGCGGGAGACGATTTCTTCGGGGAGCCGCGCAGGACGCGAGCGTGCAGATCGGCTATGGAAAGCGATGGCCCCTCAAGGAATACCCGGTACTGCAGTGGCAGTGGCGGGCCGTCCTGTTTCCCGACGGGAGCGACGAGCGCAAAAAATCCGGCGCCGACAGCGTGCTCGGGTTGTACGTCGTCTTCGGCAGGTGGCCCCTTATCAAGAGCATCAAGTACGTCTGGAGCGATACGGTGCCCGTGGGGGAATCGTTCGACTCCCCCTTCTCGTCGAGGACGAAGATAGTGGTGATTCGAAGCGGGAGGACGCAGGTGGGTAGCTGGATCACCGAGAGACGCGATGTTCTTTCCGACTATCGGAGGCTCTTCGGCAAGGACACCGGGTCCCCTGTGGCAAGAGGGATCGCAATTCTCACCGATTCCGATAATACCCATTCCCTGGCAGTGGGGGATTACGGGGATGTCGAGACCCTGCCGGCCGCGAGGGAACCCGCCGCGCTATCGGAATAGCGAAGGACGCGTAAGGGCGCAAGCCTCACCGCCACGATCATTGCGGTCCATCCTTGCGCTTCCTCCCTGGCTATCGGCGCAATAAGGGCTGTATAAGGGGACTTTCATGGAGACAACGAGGTTTCAGGACATGCAACTTTCAAAGGAGGTACAGAGGGCCATCGCCGATATGGGCTTTGAAGAGATGACCCCTATCCAGGCGAAAACAATTCCGCCCATAATGGAAGGCAAGGACATCATAGGACAGGCCCAGACCGGGACAGGCAAGACCATCGCCTTCGCGATCCCGATCATTGAGGCGATCAGGCCGCGCCTCAAGCGGACCCAGGCGATTATACTCTGCCCCACTAGGGAGCTTGCGATCCAGGTGTCGGAAGAGATAAAGCGCATCTCGAAATACAAGAGGGATATCAGTGTCCTGCCCGTCTACGGCGGTCAGCCCATAGAGCGGCAGCTGCGGGTGCTCCAGGGCGGCGTGCACATCGTGATCGGCACGCCGGGTCGTACCATCGACCACATCAATCGCGGCACGCTCAGGCTGGAGGGCGTCCGTCTCGTCGTGCTCGATGAAGCGGACGAGATGCTCAACATGGGCTTCATGGAGGACGTGCAGACAATTCTCGAAACTATTCCCGACGAGCGGCAGACCCTCCTCTTCTCCGCAACCATGCCCTGGCCCATCCTCAATCTGACGCATCGGTACATGAAAAGCCCCGAGTTCATAAAGGTCGTGCACAGAGAGCTGACCGTGCCCATGGTCGAGCAGCTCTACTTCGAGGTCAGGGAAGGCATGAAACCCGAAGTACTGAGCCGTGTCATCGATATGCACGGCTTCCGGCTCTCCCTTGTCTTCTGCAACACAAAAAGGAAGGTGGACGACGTCGCCACGGAGCTACAGGCCAGGGGATATCTGGCCGAGGGTCTGCACGGGGATATGAGCCAGGCCCAGAGGGATCGGGCGATGGACAAGTTCCGGCGCAATGCGCTGGAGATCCTGGTGGCCACAGACGTGGCGGCCAGGGGCCTCGATGTGGAAGGGATAGAGGCGGTATTCAACTACGACCTGCCACAGGACGACGAGTACTACGTCCACCGGATCGGCCGGACGGCACGCGCGGGAAAAGCCGGCCACGCCTTCACCTTTGTCATTGGAAGGGAAATCCACAAACTGCGCGAGATCGAGGCATACGCCCATATCAAGGTAAGGCGCGGATCGATCCCGTCCTTCGCGGAGGTTGAAGAGAGCAGGTCGGTCACGGTCCTGCAGAAGGTCAAGGACCAGATAGAAGAGGGGGGCCTGGAAGAATACGCCCAATTGATCGAGAAACTTGGGGGAGAAGATTATGCGACCCTCGACATAGCGGCGGCGTTGCTGAAGATGGTGCGGGGCGCCCAGGGGAAGGAACCGGATGAAGCGGCCGATGAGCGGGGACCGGCGGGAGGCACGGCGCGGCTACAACTGAATGTGGGACGCCGGCACAATGTGGCCGCAAAGGACATACTGGGGGCGATTGCCGGTGAGACCGGCTTGCCGGGCAAGCTCATCGGCAAGATCGATATCCACGAAAACTTCACGTCCGTGGAGGTACCGTACGAGTACGTCCACGACGTGCTCACCATGATGTAAAACAGGTATATCAAAGGAAACAGGATAACGATCGAGCCGGGAGAGGGTAGATGACGGGCCGTCCTATTTCCGCATGTACCATAGGACAAAAGCGGCGGCCACCATGGGGATGCCCCAAAGGACGGCCTTAGTGCACCTGCCTTCCTTCACGCGCGCCAAGACCCTTGCGCCGGCAACGGTAGCCCCTGCTGCCACGCCCCTCGCCGCCAGTCCCGCCATTTTATGCCTCCTGTAAATGAGATGAGCCATACCCATAAAGGTAGAATAATGCCTCGTTATTACTTGTCAACTCCCCTGGGCCGCCCCGGTAGTTCAACTCCGTTGAGGGGGGTGGCTCCACGGACTTTGTTCGTGGAGGGGGCGCTGAGCCGTCGACAGAAAACGTCCTTGAGGGGGAAAGCCGGGTACCCGCTTGCGGGTGGGGCTTTGCCGATGAAGGGGGCGCTGAGCCGTCGACAGAAAACGCCCTTGAGGGGGAAAGCCGGGTACCCGCTTGCGGGTTGGGCTTTGCCGATGAA
>JBEKJU010000301.1:0-4574 GCA_050011095.1 Syntrophorhabdales bacterium | reverse complement strand
TGCTGTCGGAAGCGCACGTAAGCTCGGTCACGTGGTACGAGGAACCGTCCGTCGTGTATACCCTCGAATGGTCATGCATATGGTCGTGGCCATTGAAGTAGTAGCGCACGTTGTTCAAGGCGAGGCTCGTGATAAAGGCGTCCGTGCCGGTCCTATCCTGCGAGGGGTCGGTGCCGAAGAGCACATCGACATGGTGCTCGGTGATCAATCCCTTGTGGCTCATGACAAAGGCATGCGTTCCCGCGGGCCTGCTCGCGAGGACGCCGTTGATCCAGGCCTGCTGGCCGTCGATTATGCTACCGCCGCCCGGGTTTAACTCTGCCCCGGATCCGTCTAGGGGGGTAAACTGGTCGATGAGCACGAAGGTTGCGTTGTCGTAGGCAAAGCCATAGCTCAAGCCCTTAAGGTTGTCGGTCGGGCTGGAGAAGTTGGACCCGATCCGGAAAGGGTGCCCTGACTTCGTGGGGAAGGTCAACGTCGAAGTCTCCGGGTTCGGGACGGTGTACACATCAGCCGGGGTGACGTTGTTCACGCCGTTCTGTGTCTGAGGGTAGACATACTGAAACCATCCCGCCGCGCCCTGGGAATCGTCGTGGTTGCCGCGGAACGGGAAGAAGCCGATGCCCGCGTTGTAGAGGGTCTGGGCAAAAGCGGCTCTGGTGGCCTGGCCCGCCACGCCGTTGCTCCACGTCGGGCTGCCGTTATACGTGGCTCCTGAAGCGAAGGTGCCGGGAGGGAACGAGCCGGAAGCGTAGGGGGCGGGAGTGAAGTTGCCGGTGCAAAGTTTCGAGGCCGCGCAGTTTGCCTGGACAGTCGTAGCGTTCAAGCCGGTGTACAACGTGCCGTCCGAGCTTGTTGAGGTGATCGCGGTCGTGTCATTTCCGAGGTCCACAAGGTCCCCGAGGGCGATCACGAACTTGACCTTGTTGGCGATGAAGGCCTGGTTGGCCTGGTTGATGATGCCAATTGCGCTCGAATACGGGTTATTGCCGTCGTCGTCGGTCACCCACTGGGTATCGGAGATGATGCCGAATTTCCACGGCCCTTCGGCCGATGCCATCGGGGCAAAGGCAAAGACCAAGACCGCGATGGCCCATAGCAGCGAAAGTACTTGCACCTTCTTCATTCATTCCTCCTTGTCGTATTGTGAGAAATTCACCTTATAATCCGTCCACGCTCCACCCGATAGCGCCCTCTTTTTCCCGAGCCACCTCCTTCGGCAACCGGCCCTTCGCAGGACAAATTCCCCTTTGATATAACGTTCTTAAGGATCGTGATGATCGGGTGTATCGATGATGCCCTTTTTCTGATGCCCCTATGCCCTTCGTTATGGTACCGTCCGGGTGTTTAAGGGGTGCAAAAAGTGAGTTAAGAATCGGTGAATACGTCGGGGCGAAAAAAAGGGGGCCACGGGCGCGGAAAGACCCATTATTTAACGAAAGGTTTACGCAATAATAACATCCCTATGATAAAAGTTTGGCATCCGGGCGAGCCGGGAGGGGCCAAACCGCGCCCGGGGACGATTGCCGGCCCGCAAAAAAGGACGGACCACCACGATGAGGTTATGATGAAAAGAACAGTGGCACTTTTCTTGCTCGTTTCCCTATTCGCCATCGGTTTTCTTTTCCCCCCCGACTCTTCCGGGGAGGAGACGATGAAGATCGGCATCATTGCCGCCCAATCGGCGGCGCTGTCCCGCCTTCCCGCCGACGTGCTCGACGGGTTCAGGCTTGGCGCCGATAAGATCAATTCCGGCCACGGCGTCCAGGGCATGCGGATCGTCCCTGTGACGAGGGCCGCCAAGGCGGGGTTGGGCAGCGGTCTTGCAACCGCGCAAGCCCTCGTGGCCGAGGATAAAGTAGATATCCTCGTCGCCTCGACCGACAGGGCAAACGCCCTGGTTCTGGCCGATTTCGCGGCACAAGTGAAGATACCCCTCTTCGTCGCCTTTTCCGAGCGCCCCGTCACAGGCGGCCGTGACGGAAACCGCTACGTTTTTACCATGAGCGAAAGTCCTCGCATGGCGGGAGCGGCCGCCGCGGTCATGCTCCACGAGAAGCCGTACGAGCATTACTGGATCGCGGGTGACGACGACGACTACGGCCACGCCCTCGCCGACGCCCTCTGGGGCGCCCTCAAGAAGCTCGAGCCAACCTTTGTGCTGGTGGGTCAGTCATGGTGGAAGGCGGGTGAAAGGGATTTCGCCCCCTATATCGCGCAAATCATCTCGACAAAGCCGGATTTCGTGGTCGTGGCGACCGGGCCGTCGAATATCGCCCGCTTTCAGAGGGCTGCAAAGGCCGCGGGCCTGGCCGGGAAGATCCCCTTCTACCAGCACTGGGCCAACGAGCACTCCATCCTTGCGGAACAGGGCAATGATGCCGTGGAAGGCGTCTACGGCACGGCCTCCTATCTCTTCTATAATCCTTCCACGCCGGCGAACAAAGCCTTCAGCGACGAGTTCCGGAAGACCTTTCACCGATACCCCGGAAGCGGGGCCTTTTACGGCTACATGACCGCCAGGTTCATCGCGGAGGGATTCAGGAAGGCGGGCAAGGTCGACAGGGAGAAACTGATTTCGGCCCTGGAAGGGATGAGCCTTGAGAGCCCTGTGGGGCATGTCGCGATCCGCCCCTGCGACCACCAGCTCGAGCTGCCCATCTTCTTGAGCCTGACGGGTAAAAACCCCGCGTACCCCGATTTCCTCACCTCCGTCAGCCTCCAGTCGCTAGGGGCGAAATATTATATGCCGGGCTGCGAAGAAGGGCCGAAGACGGGGAAAAGGTAGCCGCGATGGGCCGTGGGCGGACCGGCCCGCCGAAAAGAAGGATTTCCTGCTGACGCGGGGGGCTATGAAATAATTGAAGGGCTCTCCCTTCTCCACGCCGGAGGAGTGCAGGATCGTCCCATTCACCTTGCTTGATCTTATCGTTAAATACATATTATTATAACGGAATATGGTAATCGTGCGACGCCACATTTAAAGGAGTGCCGAGATGCCGGAAAATGTCAACAAATGTCCCTTTTCCCAAAGCGGATGCAGGAATTGCCCCATCTACAGGGGAAGGCACAACTACATAATGCCCAAGGACGGCGATGGAGTGCCTCAGCCGAGGGTACTGAAGAAGGCTGAGATTGACTGGCAGGAAAGGTTCAAAGAGGTCCTGCAGAACAGGGAGGATGATGTCCCTGATGCCGAAGAGGCTTTACGGCTGGAGCCGCAAGAGACGAACATCGACGGCGGCGAAAAGGAGAGCAAGAAATATAGGATCGGCCTTACGGTCCTCGACAGGGAAACAGGGGAGAGAAGGGTCTGCACCATCTCAGAGGCGAGCACGTGGGACTGGGAGAACCGGGAGAAGGTGCGCTCCATCGGTCCCTGGCACATCTACAGCTTCGAGAGGCTGCTTCAGGTCCTTGCCCACAAGGCCCAGGCCGGTTGCGAGGAGGTCGAGTTAATAGAGGCGCCTTTCTATATGGGGTGCTGAATAGAGGCGCATTTTTTTGACGCTGGAGGGAATGAAGCGTCCGGCCGGACGCCTCATTCCGTTGACAGTTCTCTCTTTGCCTACGTCTGTCTTCCTGAAAGACAGTTTCCTAGATTCGTCCCCGTCATGCCACATTACATGTGCAAAGCGATAGTTTTTAATCCTCTCAAACACGAAACTCTATCCAGCTATCTGAGGGCCGAATATAAACATTCGCTTCCGGGTCCACCTTGACAAGTGTCTTAGATGTCATACATTACATAGCAAAGACCGGCGCGATAGAACCTAACCCTTTGTGAGCAGGGGACTGAAAGCGGCGGGTCTCTCAAGAGACGACCGAGTTGGTGCCGACAGAACACGATGTTGTCAATCTCAACACTATTTCCTTAAGGGGGGCTCTGATGCCAAAGTATCTATTGGAAGTATCCTACACCGCAGAAGGTACGAAAGGGCTTATCAAGGAAGGCGGCTCTATCCGACGGAAGAAAGTCGAGGGGACGGTCAAGGAGCTGGATGGAAAGCTGGAGGCTTTCTACTATGCATTCGGTACGTCCGATGTGTTTCTCATCGTTGATGTGCCGGATGCGGTGACTGCGGCGGCCCTCAGTCTGGCAGTCAACCAGAGTGGGGCAGTACATTTGAAGACGCATGTACTGATGACCCCGGAAGAGATCGATCAGGCAGCGAAGAAATCCGTGAACTACCGGGCGCCCGGAAAGTAGCGCGAAATAGCCGCTTACCCGCCGTCCTGCAGGTCCGCGGAGCTATCTAACATGGCCGTCAGGCTGCGGGACACGCCAGTGTGGACCGGCGCAGCTTGACGGCCAACGTTCCTCACTTTCAACCCATAATTCTTGGCAGGAATTTGTTTACCCGTTTCTATCGTTAGTGAACGCGTTGACCGCAAGGGTCGAGGAGAACTTCCTTAATGATAGATTCTGATCGACTAAGCCGATAGCAAAGTGTTAGGTAGGGTAAACTCTTCTGTGTGAATTGAAAAAGGAGTGAAAAAAGGGCGTACCTCCTATAAAATGACGTGTCACGACCAAATGATACGGATCTTATGAGGAGGCACACCGATGAAGC
>JBEKJU010000300.1:0-4581 GCA_050011095.1 Syntrophorhabdales bacterium | reverse complement strand
AACATAAGAAGGACCAGATAGCCGATAAACACATTCCTTGTTTTCATGGCGGTTACTCCTCTTCAGTAAATTTGATGATGAAAATGGTTGATTACAAGATCTTTTCTCCCAAAGATGTCACACCATTCGCAAGGTCTCCCGGACCTGCCGCCCACCTCCTTTCCGGATGCCTCGCCTTCCCGCAAGGGCCCCCGTCGATAGAGCACTCTTCGTTCCTGAATAAGCCGGACCGCCAGGACGATGATGGCGATGACCAGCAGGACATGAATTACTCCACCCATCGTGTGGCCGCTCACCAACCCCTGGAGCCATAGGGCCAGGAGAATCACAAAAATAGCCCAAAGCACCCGGCACTCCTTCCGCTAACAGGTTCCGAGCGCGACGGCCTGCCGCTTCATGCCCTTTGATCCTTATCCGACCTCATCTCGGATTATATATCCTGAATATTAATGCTGCACGCCGATTCATTTGGCCGGCCAAAAAAAGAGCCCTCCTGTTCCGGGCCCGGCACCCCTCATTGTGTTCCCGGCAAAGCGGCCTTGCCTTCCCATAGCCCACTGTCTCCAGCAACGCGCCTGCACCCCGGGGCCTGATGCTGTATTTGCTGTATTTGTCTAAGTTATCAACCGTCACATAATTGTCTGTACTCCGTCATTCCGGCCGGGGCACCCTCTGGGTCGCCCGGAATCCAGAACCTTTCTGGATGCCGCGACCCGCAAGCGCACTCCCCCGGTCCCGCATGACGACACTATTACGAGACGGTTAATAAAATTGATGTCCTTGAGCATGACCACCGGAGCCGGCGCCGTTGGCGGCGCTTCGGCCCTCGCCTCCGGTGGCGGCGGCGCCATCACGGAAGACGCGGCACCCCAAGAAATTTTTCGCTTCACCTTTGTTTAAACATATTGTTCGCATACCTTCCTTGTCAACGGACATGCGCGCATGACGCCCGCAAGGCCGTCCCTGGCCTCGGGGGGGATGCTTGCAGGTGAAACCGACTGTTGCCGTCGCCTGCATTCGCAAAGTATTTGCACCTCCCCAAAGACCGGCCCCTCTCCTCAACCGATCAGGCAGCAGCCTTCGGTCGAGTATATACCCACATGCCGTTCCAGGGAAAGGACCCGGAAGGCGGAACGCCGGGTTGATGAGCGGCTGCGGGAAGGACATGGAAAATTCATCGAAAAGCAGGTAACGCCTTAACATTGCCCTGGTAAAGTTACCTATCACTCTCGCCCGAGGAGAAAGAATGGCGGACGCGGCTACACCACATCGCACCTCGCAAGCAGGACAGCGGAACATAGGGGAGCGCGGCTGGGTCCGATTTCCGAAGGAGGTCCTCAACCCCTTCGCACTCGAAATCCTGAGGCGCGGCTTGCTTGCACCCAAGGGAAATGCTGCCGCGGGCCCCCGACCGGACACCCACAAGCTCACCTTTACCGAAGGGGGTCTCGAGTTCGTCCGGGTGCCGGTCAGCTATCTGGTCAGGCTGGCGCTCGCCGATGCGGTGGGCGGCACGAACGTACACCCCGTCGTCCACCGGACGGGCGTCCGGCTTCTTGACCACTTCCTGAGGGACAGCCCCTCTCCCGGGACCCACTCTTTTTACATCGTCCACGGGGCGTCCGCCAAGGGGCCGGAAAGTGGACCCGCCCGGGAGACAGGAAGGCCCTTCCTTCTAACCCAGCTCCTCGTGATGTACGCAAACGATAAATTCCAGTTAGCCCCAAGCGGCCAGAAGGCCACAATGTGCCTTTCGCCCCATTCCCCTGCCCTTCGGAGATATCAGCGATACCTCCGGGTCTGCGATAGTCGATATCGTACGGCTATTCTGCGCTGGCCTTGGGCGGAGGCAGTCGACCCCGTGGAGCTGTTCGGCATGAAAGGAACCACGGAGGACCTGTTGCAAAGACGTGACGGCGGTTCCGAATGCCCGGCGGCTGCCGGCCTCACAAGAGATATCGCTGACGGGCCTGCTGGCCGCTCTCTGCCGGACGTGTGCGGCGGCGAGGCATTTAAGAGTCCGGCGGAAGAATCCTGCGGAAACTCGCCGCGTCTCCGTCGCATGTCCGAGGCGCTCGATCTCCTGGAGGATGACCTGTCGCGCCTGGCCTCGCCTTCCTCACCCCATCATGCTACCCTTGGCAGGCTTCTCTACGGTCTCGTATTGGGTGAGACGGTCGGGTACCTTCGTGGTATACGCGATGCGGTCATGACCGAGAGGGCTTCAGTGGATGATCTCAGGCGGCTTATCTGCGCCGTTCTCCTTACGATCGGCGCCGACCGCTCCTGCGTTCCGGAACCCGCGCCCTTATGAGCGCGGGACGGTAACACGGACGGTGTGGTAAGACCACCCCGCAGGGACGTAGGTCTCATCCTGCGGAGCACGATTTTATCAGTGCCCACAGGCCGAACCGGTACATCCTCGCCGCAGGGCTTTTGCGGACCCTCAGTTCCTCCCCCGTCGCCGTGCCTCCTATGACGCAAGGTCGCTCTGAAGCGTCTCCTGGTGATACCCGAAGAAGTGGGCGGCCCCTTGCCTGCCCATGTACCGGTCGAGGAGCCTGCGGTCGCACTTCATGAGGTCGACCAGAATAAGGCCGTCCAGCCCGTTGCCGAAGGAACGGTCGATATTGAAACCCATGAGCCTGCCGCCCAGTTTCACGTACTGTTTGAGCAGCACGGGCACGCCCTTCCTGTCGGCTTCGATATCGGCGATCAGCGAGGAGAGGTCATCAATATCGCCGGGAAGACGGCCGCAGTCCTCCAGGCTCAACCGTCTGAAGGATCGACCCCTCGGGGGCGTCCTCGGCCTGATAAACCGGGCGAGGTCCGGCGCATAGTGGTTGACGGTCATGTAAGAGACCATGAGCTGTCTTGACAGGGCGGAATAGGCGCCGCTGATGGTGACGGGGCCGAAGAGGATCGTGTACCTGGGATTGAGGGCGACGAAACGGGCAATGCCCTTCCAAAGGAGAAGCAGGGGGGAGTAGAGTCTCTGGTACTCCTCGCGGACGAACGACCTGCCCAGTTCGATGCCGTGATCGACGTGGCGGAGGAAACTGTCCTTGAGATTGAAGAGGGTGTTCGTATAGAGGCCCTCCTTGCCGAACCGCTCCACGATCGTATCGACCTGGCCCAGCCGGTAGGCCCCGACGAGTTCCCGCCTTCGCGTGCTCCAGACAAAAAGATGCGTGTAATAGAGGTCAAAACGGCTGAGGTCGATGACCTTTCCCGTACCCTCCCCGGCCTGCCGGAAGGTGATTTCCCGGAGACGTCCTATCTCGAAAAGGAGGTTCGGTATCTGGTGCGCCTTCGCGTGGTAAACGGCAAATCCGTCTGACTCCAGGAGGAGCTGCCCGGACGGAAGGTTGCCAACCTCCACGCAGATGGCGTCGGACTCAACGGTCTGTGAAATGACCTGACGCTTTATAAAGGATACCCTTTCCATGTCCATGGTTGTCCCCCTTGCCGCCGCCCCCTGGCAGCGGTGCTTGAGCGCATATGTTCTCATGCGCAGATAACCGATCAGCTTCTCGTCGCCGTCGAACGTCTCCAGCTTCTTGAAGGGGATCGTGTTGCCTATCCTGACTCTTATGGTCTTCTTACCTTTGTTGAGCAACTCGTGGGGAAGGAGGGCCGTCCGGAGCCTCGGGTGCACCATCCCGGCAACCTGAAAGAGGAGGCTGTTTGCGCCGCCGAAGAAAACCGGAAGGACATGGGCCTGCGACCTCTGCGCGATTCTCGCTATGCCGGCGTTCCACGTCGGATCGATAACCCTCCGCTCCCGTAGATGGAGATGGGATACGGAGCCCGCGGGAAAAACCGCCAGGACGTGTCCTTCCTTGAGCCATCTCAAGGCCTCCCTCAGAGGCCTCGTGTTCTTCGCCGTCGCCGCCCTGGTGCCGAAGGGGTCGACGCAAATCAGGAGTTCCTGAAGCTCGGGGATCCTGCCAAGGAGATGGTTTGCCATCACTTTTACGTCAGACCGGGCGCGGAGCAAAAGCGAGGCGAGTATAAGGCCCTCTATCCCGCCGAAAGGGTGGTTTGCCACCACGAGCAGGGGGCCTGTCCGGGGTGCGCCGGAAAGATCGGCATCGCCCATGTCGTAACGTACCTCCAGTTTCTCAAGGGTTTCGTCGACAAAACCCCTCACCTCGCCCTTCTTTGCGATGTGACGGTACACCGCGTCGAGCCGTGTGAGCAGAAGAAGGTTCTCGACGGCACCCGCCACGACCGCCGATAGTCTTCCTGACAGGGAAGCATTAGAAGGCAAAGGGAATCGAAAGATTTTGCCCGCCTCATTATCGAATGTGTTCACGCATCACCCCCTATTCCGTGCTGCCAATTCATCCGCCCTCCGGCTGCCTAAAGACTACGCCGGGTTTGTTAACAGCCAATGAGACCGCCGTGAAAAATGCGTTAATGCTCGCTCTCGCAGCGGGCAGTCAAGGAAGGGGGGACCCAGGGCAAACGCATTTGGAAATCATCCACATATAGAGGCTAAGTAGCTTAAATACCTGATGATTTATATTTCTAGACTTCTATGGATAGGTGTGCTATCTACCTGACATCATTGATTTT
>JBEKJU010000299.1:0-9037 GCA_050011095.1 Syntrophorhabdales bacterium | reverse complement strand
CAACGGGCAGGCCGATATGATCGGTATGGTACGGTCTCAACTCTGCGACCCGACCCTGGTGAATAAAGCGCAAGAAGGAAGAATGGATGAGATTCGGTCCTGCATCGCCGATAACCAGGGTTGTTACGGTCGTGTAGGTCTCAACAGGCCCATAGGCTGTGTTCAGAACCCCTTCGTAGGGAATGAAAAGGATGAGGATGAATTGCGCCTCCCCCAGACGAAGTGGAAGAAGCGGATTATGGTCGTCGGAGGGGGGCCCGCCGGCATGTGGGCGGCAAAGATCGCAACCATGCGTGGACATAAGGTAACCCTATATGAAAAGGAAAACGCTCTGGGGGGGCAGGTCGCCATTGCCATGAAAGGCGCGGGCCGGGAGGAATTCGGGGTCATTATCAGGAATGAGCGCAACCAGTTACAGAAGCTTAACGTACCCGTGGTGTTAGGCCGGGCAATAACCCCAGATTTTGTTCTAAAAGAAAACCCTGACGCAATAATTATCGCAACGGGATCGAGGCCGAAGGCCTGCCCTGCCCCGGGTTGCGACGGGCCGAGGGTCTTCAACGTATGGCAGGTGCTGAAGCAAGAGGCGGATCTCGGAGAGAAGATACTCTTCATCGATTACGACGGGCACCACCAGGCCACAAGTACTGCGGAATACTTATTGGAACTGGGCAAGACGATTCATATGGTCACCTCGTCTCTCTTCGTGGGCTCGGAATTAGGCCCCACTCAGGACCTGTTTCTGTCGCGACAAAGGCTCCTGCAGAAAGGGGCGGTCTTTTCCGCCGACCTTGCGGTCCTTGAGATACGCGGTGCCGAGGTGCACGCCATCAATGTTTACACCAACGAGATGAAGGTCTTCTCCGGGTTTGATACAGTGGTGACCGCCATGGGCAGTGAGGTGGATGATTCACTCTACTATGCGCTAAAAGGCCATGTGAAGGAACTCTACCGCGCTGGCGACTGTGTGGCGCCGAGGAAAGCAGATATGGCGATTTACGAAGGGTACATGGTTGGAAGGAAGGTATGAAGATAATTTGCGATTGCCGATTGCTGATACCACCTACCACCTGGCGGGTATTTACATGAGTAGAGAAAAGGACGTAATTGTATACCTTGAGACTTCAGGAGAAGACAAAGAGGAGATCAACAGGAAACTCCTGACCGTTGGCAACAGGCTCACAACCCTTCTCGGAGGGAATCTCTCTGCCATGATCGTGGGGAGCCCCGTGGAAGATCGTCGTGCGTTCGAGGAATACGGGGTGTCCATTCTCTACCGGACAGAAGGTGCATGCCTTCTTGAGTACAGCGGTGAGGTCTTTGCATGGGCAGCCAAGGAGGCTCTCAAGGATATATCCTTCAGGCTTCTCCTCTTTGCCCATACCGACAGGGGGAGCGAGCTTGCCCCCCGTGTTGCGTCATATCTCGAGACTGCCGCAGTGACCGATTGCGTGGATATTCGCGTGAAAAAGGGAACCCTTATTTATGAGAGACTTGTCTGTGGAGGTCAATTCGGGCAGGAAGTCTCATTCTCCACACTACCCGAAGTGGTGACCATCAGGCCGGAAGCCTTCGACAAGAGAGAGGCAGGGGATTCGAAGCCGGTTACTATCCGGAGCATCACTGTTGACGTCCCTTCCCACATAGTCGGCTCAACCTCTCTCGAACTTGTCCCTCCCGATTACAGGACGGTGGATATCCTCTACGCGAAACGTATTATCGGGGCGGGTTCCGGTTGTGCGGACCCACACCTCCTGAGCCTTGTAGAGGAGCTTTCCCGTCTCCTGGAAGGATCTATCGGGACGACCCGTCCTGTGGTCGATGAGGGCTATATACCGAAAGACAGAATGATCGGACAGACCGGTAAAACCGTGTCACCGGAACTTTATCTTGGCCTCGGGCTGTCCGGGTCCCCCCACCATGTTGCGGGTATTCAACAGTCCAAGACGATCCTGTCGGTGAATCTGGACCCCAGGGCATCCATTTTCACTACATCTGATGCAGGGTTTGTGTGCGATCTCAACACCCTGCTTCCTAAGCTGATCGATCGTATAAAACGATTTAGAGATGAAGGTCTTGCGTGAAAACATATGATGTTATCGTAGTCGGCGCCGGTCCCGCGGGGACCACTGCGGCCCTGAGAATAGCCCAAAAAGGACTCAAGGTACTTCTCGTTGAGCGCGGTGACGTGCCCGGGTCAAAAAATATGTTCGGGGGAATGCTCCCCGGCTGTCCCATTATTGAGAAAATTCTGCCCGGCTTCTGGGATAAGGCCCCATGGGAGCGCCATGTAGTGAAGAGAATCCTCACTATCATGTCGGATGTGTCTTCGACGCAACTGGTATTTGAATCAAAAAACTTCGATAATCCGCCCTATAATGGTTACACCCTATTCAGACCTGTATTTGATAAATGGTATGCAGAAAAGGCTCGTGAGGCCGGGGCAACGCTTCTCGCGGGCTGTCTCGCGGAAGATCTTCTCCGAAATGGAAAAGCTATCTCAGGGGTAAAAATAGGAAGAGCAAACGGGGAAATCTCTGCCCCTGTTACCCTCGCCTGTGACGGCGTTTTATCCCTCCTCGCAAAAAAGGCAGGGCTCTACAAAGATCCGAAGCCCTCGGACATGGCCTTGGGGATAAAAGCCCTCTTCCGGCTCGCCGAAGAGGAGATCAATGAGCGGTTTAATCTGGTACGCCGTCAGGGGGTTACCCAGGAGTTCCTCGGATGTACGGAGGGAATCCGCGGAGGGGGATTCATCTACACACAAACGGAGACGCTCTCCGTAGGGCTCGTTTTTCATCTCGATGCGCTTAAAGATAGCGGTATTGCCCCCTACGAGCTTTTTCAGCGCTTTCTCTCCTCGGACCCGGTGAGGAAGACCCTCAAGGGGGCTAAATTACTTGAATATTCCGCCCATGTTCTGCCCGAGGGCGGGTATAAACTGGTGCCCAGGCTTTTCACTAACGGTATGCTCTTAGCCGGTGATGCGGCGGGACTTTGTTACACAAACGGACTCAATCAAGAGGGGATGAACCTCGCCGTCACCTCCGGCTTTTATGCTGCCGAGACCATCCTCGATGCATTTCAAAAGGGTGATTTTTCTGCGAGACAATTCGCGCAATATGAAGCCCGCCTGAATGAGAGTTTTGTGTTAAGGGACATGAAAATCTTCGAGAAAACAGTTGACCTCATGCATAATGAGCGCCTCTTCTCCGTCTACCCGAAACTAGTAGGGACAATCCTCGAACAGTTGTACCGTTCGGACGGGAAACCGAGAAAGAAGATGGGCCGTGTCGGCTGGGATGCGGTCAGGGAAGCCTTACCCGTAAAAGACTTGCTTGCCGACCTGGTGAAAGGAGGGAGGTCCCTTTTATGATAGTCGATGATCTATTTGCGTTGGTGAGTTACCGGGTGCATCCCGAGCCTCACATTAAGGTAAACCGCGAAGCGTGTCAGGAATGCATGCACAAGGCGTGCACATTTGTATGCCCGGCCCGCTGTTATCTCTGGAATAGCGAGAGAGGCAGGATCGACTTTGCCTACGAGCCATGCCTTGAGTGCGGCACGTGCCTTCTTATATGTGACAAGGGTGCATTGAAGTGGAATTACCCGAAGGGGGGTTTCGGGGTGCGGTTTCGGCTTACATAGGACCCCCTCGCCGGTGGGTATGAGGCTCGTTCATAGGACCTGTGGCCTATGTCTAAAGAAAGAATTTGGGGATAACGCTTTGAAAATACTAGTTTTTATAAAAGAGGTTCCCGACATCAGGATCCCCCTGGCATGTGATGAGTATGCGGGGAAGCTCAGGGCGGATTGGAATGTCTCCATGTTGAATCCTGCCGACAACTCAGCCATAGAGGCTGCCCTGAAAATGAAGAAGGGGTTACCCGGGACGCAAGTAACCGTTGTTCACCTCGGACCTGCTTCCGGAGAACGATTGATCCGGGAATGCCTCGCTCTCGGATGTGATGAGGGGCTTCGTATATGGGAAGAGGGACTTGAAGAAATCCATGCGACGGGGAAAGCCCTCATCTTCGCGCGGATAGCGGAAATAACCGGTTTTGATTTGATACTTACCGGTGCGAGAAGTCAGGATATTGGTAGCGCTCAGCTCGGCGTCCTCCTCGCGTTACATCTGGCGCTGCCCTCGATTAGTTCAGTCATTGCCTTTCAGGTCAAAGGGGGAACTATTGCGGCGACTAAAAGGCTGGCGCAGGGGTACCATGAATATGTAGAAGCGCCTACCCCTGCGGTCATTACAGTGGAAACCCATGAAGAACCCTGTGGCTACGCCTCTCCCCCCTGCCTTCTTGAAGCGACTGAAAGGGAGATCCCCTGCTATGACCTTTCCCGGATCGGCATCTCAAGTCAATTGATTCGACATATAGAAAATTGCTTAAACATCGGCCCCCTCCGGTTTCCCACAGCCAGACCGAGATTCACCCCGGCCCCCGATTCCACTCTTCCTGCCTTTCTACGGATCAGGAAGCTCATTGAAGGGACAATCACCCGCAGGGAGGGAAAACTGGTTAGGAGGGCTGGCTGGATCATCTGCGGAAAAGCGGTGTAAGTGAAAAATGATTCCTTTTCTCTACGGGTTAAGAAAGAGCGTCCGTTTCGAGAAGAAGAACGGCTCTTGCCTCGTTATCTCGGAGATACCGCTAAACATCGTTCGTGTGACCGAGAGGGCGGTACAAATACTCCGGTTGTGCGATGGTGCCAGGACCTTAGAACAGATCGCCGCAGAAACCGGGTTATCAGGAGGAGAAGAGCAGGTCTTCAAAATCTGCGACTATTTCACCAAGAGGGGGGTCCTGGAGATAAAGCCCGCGAATAACAGTTCCTATGTTCCCTTTGTTACAGTCATCATCCCCACCAGGGATCGTCAAAATGACCTTGCTGAATGTCTGGAATCCGTATTTTCCCAAGACTATCCGAGGGACAGGATCGAGATGATTGTAATCGACGACGGCTCCAAGGACGATACCCGGACTATTGTCGGCATGTTCCCCTGCAAACTCGTATCGCATCGGGAGAGCCGCGGACAATCATATTGCCGGAATATCGGCGCAAAAGAGGCTAAGGGAGAGATCCTTGCCTTTATCGATAGCGACTGCGTGGCCGGAAAGAACTGGCTCAGAGAGCTTGTGCCCCCATTCCAATGGGACCATGTCGGGGCAGTGGGCGGCTATGTTGATGGCTATTTTCAGGAATCAGCGCTGGACCGTTACGAAAAGGTTTGCTCCTCTCTTAATATAGGTAACCATATCATTTACGGGACAAATGGCAACTCCACTTTCTATGTGCCTACCTGCAATCTGTTAGTCCGTAAAACGGCCTATGCTGAGACTGGCGGGATAACGGAGAGCCTGCACGTCGGAGAAGACGTCGACTTCTGCTGGAGGCTGCTAAGCAGGGGCTATGACATGTTCTATCTCCCTCGGGGCCCGGTGCGGCACAAGCACCGGAGCCATCTTTGGAGGATGTTAAAAAGACGGGCTGATTACGGAACTTCGGAGGCATTGCTCTATTCACTCCATGAGGAAAAGAAGAAAGTGTTTCAGTTGCCGCCGCTCGCTGCCGCTATGTTTCTCGCCTTATGCATCGCTATCCTGTTGTTTTCGGTGGTGCCGCTCCTCCCGGCCGGTGTCTGTTTTATTGTTGAAGCGTTAACGAAGATGGGAAGAATAGGTAGACTGAATGCCTCTCTATCCCCATGGAAAATACTCTTCTCGACAGTCCGGAGTCACTTCTCTTTTTGCTATTTCGTTTCATTCCATTTGATTCGTTACTATCTGTTACTTTTTCTCCTGCTCGGTATTTTATTCCACACCGTGTTGTATGTCTGTCTATTTATGCTCATAGTGGCTTCGTCTGTAGACTATTCCTTAAAACGTCCATCACTTTCGTTTCCATTATTCCTGTTCTACTATGTTTTGGAACATATCTCCTATCAGCTCGGGGTCTTTGCAGGATGTCTACGCCGGAAAACTTTCGGGTCCTATTCGGCAAGAGTCGTGAGAAAACTTGTCGGATTCCCGTAGGACGGGAGGAGAAAAAATGGGTGGTAGAGATTATTAAATCAAAGTCTGAATGTGAAGACGATACAGCCCTGTTTCCACCTGGTATAAAGGAGGCAAATACCGGAGGATCAGACGCCCGGAAGACGGCACGGTGCGGCGTTCAGACTGTGGCGGTAAATCGCGAAATATACATGGGCAACAAGAAACTTACTGGCTGTAAATCTCATTACAGGAGGATAAGGAACATGATCAAAAAGACCCAGGAGGATAAGGAACATGATCAAAAAGACCCTCAGCGTGAACGGCGTCGAGAGGGTGGCGATCGCCGAGCCTGGCGCGACACTGGCCAACGTGCTTCGGGAGAACCTCTTTCTCACCGGCACGAAAGTAGGCTGCGGGAAGGGCGAGTGCGGCGCCTGTTCGGTCATCATGAACGGAAAGGTTATACGCTCCTGCATCGTGAAGATGAGACAGGTTCCCGAGTTCGCGGTGATCACCACCATCGAAGGGGTTGGGACGCCCCAGAACCTTCATGCCCTACAGATCGCATGGATTGTCCACAACGGGGCTCAGTGCGGATTCTGCAGCCCAGGTTTTATTGTCTCGGCAAAGGCGCTTCTTGACGAGAATCCACGACCGACCAGGGAGGAGGTGCGGGACTGGTTCCAGAAACACCATAACGCCTGCCGGTGCACGGGTTACAAACCCCTCGTCGATGCCACCATGGAGGCAGCCCGCGTGATCCGTGGGGAGATCTCCATGGAAGACCTGGCTTTTAAGGTTCCATCCGATGGGAAAATATGGGGCACAAAATATCCCCGACCGACGGCTATCGGGAGGGTCACGGGCACCCTCGACTACGGCGCCGATCTCGGCCTTAAGCTGCCCGGCGCCCTGCACCTGGCCATTGCCCAGGCGAAGGCGTTTCACGCCAATATTATCTCCATTGACACATCCGAAGCAGAGAAGATGCCAGGGGTATTCAAGGTCCTTACCCACAAGGACGTAAAGGGCAACAACCGCATTATCGGATTGATCAACATGCCCACAAATAAGGGTGATGGCCTGGACCGCCCCATTCTCTGTGACAAGAAGGTCTTTCAGTACGGTGATGCGGTTGCCATTGTGTGCGCCGATACAGAGGCGAATGCCAGGGCCGCTGCCGACAAGGTGAAGATTGATCTGGAAGGATTGCCCGCCTATATGAGTGCCCCTGCGGCAATGGCCCCTGATGCTTTGGAGATCCACCCCGGTACTCCGAACGTCTTCTTCACCATAAAAAATGTCAAGGGTGAAGACCCCAAACCCATCATGGCGAGCGCCCCATACGTGGTGGAGGACGAGTTCTATACCCAGCGGCAGCCCCATATGGTTCTGGAGCCGGATGTCGGAGTGGCCTATATGAACGAAGGGGGCGTGCTTTTCATATATTCGAAATCAACCGTCCTCCACCTCCATTATGCCATGATCCAGCCGGGCATAGGGATTGCTCCCGACAAACTGGTTATTGCAAACCCGCCCGGAGTAGGCGCCATGTTCGGCTACAAGCTGAGCCCCACCATGGAAGCCTTGCTCGGTGTAGCATGCATGGCTACAGGACGGCCGGTCACCCTCAGATACGATTGGTATCAACAGCAGACCTACACGGGCAAGCGATCGCCCTTCTTCATGAAGGTCAAAATGGCCGCCGATGAGAACGGCAAACTCCTTGCCATGGAAAGCGACTGGACCGTTGACCACGGGCCTTACGCCGAATTCGGCGACGCGGTGACTGTCCGGGGCGCGCAGTTCATAGGGGCGGGCTATAACATACCGAGCATCCGCGGAGAAGGACGAACAGTCTATACGAACCATTCCTGGGGCTGTGCCTTCAGGGCCTTCGGTTCGCCCCAGAGCGAGTTTGCCTCTGAGGTGCTAATGGATGAGCTGGCGGAAAAGATCGGCATTGATCCCCTGGAATTGAGGTACAAAAATGTGTATCGCGAGGGTGATACCACGCCAACCGGCTGCGCGCCCGATGTCATTGTCCTTCCCGGCCTCATCGATAAGGCGCGTCCTCTCTACAAGGCGGCTATTGCACGCGCGCAGGAGGAGACAACCCCCACGAAGAGACGTGGCGTCGGTGTATCGACAGGCGTTTACTGTTGCGGCCTGGACGGCTCCGACAGCTCGGAGGCATGGGCAGAGCTGACCGCGGAAGGAGTAACGATCTTCAACTGCTGGGAGGACCCTGGACAGGGTGCCGATGTGGGCACCCTGATCACCGCCCATGAGTCTCTTCGTCCCCTTAACATCGCTCCGGAAAAAATAAGGCTCGTCATGAACGACATGAGCCTTGCGCCAATGTCCGGGCCTTCCGCGGGAAGCAGGCAACAGGTGGTGACCGGTCAGGCCATTAAGGCTGCTTGTGAGGCGCTGCTCGCTGCTATGAAGAAACAGGATGGGACATACCGGACCTATGAGAAGATGGCGGTGGATAAGCTGCCCACCAGGCACGTAGGGCAGTATACAACCCCCGGCACTACCCCACCCGATCTCGAAACCGCCCAGTCCAATCCCTTCTCGGTCTACCAGTACTGTCTGTTCCTGGCGGAAGTGGAGGTCGACACAGAAACCGGGAAGACCAGGGTAGTGAAGATGTCGTCATTTGCCGACGTGGGAGAGATATGCAGTCAGCTCGCCGTGGACGGCCAATTCTACGGCGGCCTTGCACAGGGCATTGGCCTTGCCCTAAGCGAAGACTTCGAGGACATAAAGAAGCATTCTACCATGATGGGCGCCGGATTTCCCTTCGTCCGCGACGTTCCCGACGGCTTGGAGCTTCATTACCAGCAGACCCCGCGGCCCCATGGTCCCTTCGGCGCCGGCGGGTGCGGAGAAGCTCCGCTCACAAGCCCCCACGCGGCGATCATCAACGCCATCCACAACGCCTGCGGCGTGCGTATAACCAAACTGCCCGCTTACCCGGAAAAGGTGCTGGCAGGCCTCAAGGCGAAGATGCGTACCGGCCAAGG